>JARLIR010000145.1 GCA_031291635.1 Rhizomicrobium sp.
GAATTGCCCGGCGCCGGAGGCGGTGTCCTTTTCCGGCAGAGAGCTGACCGACATATCCATCAAAGGGATCATGATCAGCGGGAAGCTGGCGCCTTGCAGCACTTGCGGCCAGAGCAATTGCTCGAAGGTCATCTCGCCGTTGAAGAGGATGCGGATCAGGCAAGAAGCGGCGCAGAACAAAAGCCCGACCATGACCAGCAAACGGTGATCGAATTTGCCCATCAGCTTGGTGGTGACGGGGGCCAGCACGACGGAGAAAATCCCTGCGAAAGCAGTGTTGTAGCCTGCCAGCGTGGCGGTATAGCCGAGGATGTTCTGCAACCATAGCGGCACCAGCACCACGGCGCCGAAGAGGGCGCCATAAGCCAGTGCGATCACCAGCATGGAGACCGAGAAGGCGCGGTTGGCGAAGATGCGCAAATCGACAATGGGCTGGGTGTCGGTCAGCTCCCACATCACGAAAGCGATGAAGCCGAGCACCGTGGTGATGAGCAGGCCGACGATGAAATCGGAATTGAACCAGTCCATGTTCTGGCCATTGCCGAGCATGATCTGCAGCGCCGCCACCCAGAGAATGAGAAGCGCCAGGCCGATGAAATCCACCCGCGCTTTCTTGGTCGGCATTTCGTGGTCCTTAAGCACGTACCAGGCCAGGATGGAGAGGCCGATGGCGAGCGGCAGCTTGAAATGGAAGGCCCAAGGCCAGCTCCATTGATCGGCGATGATGCCGCCGAGCGCGGGTCCAGCGATCGGCGCCAGAATGGTGGTCATCGACCACACCGCGAGGGCTGCCATTTCGTGGCGCTGCGGTACGACCTTCAGCAGCAAGGTCTGCGACAGCGGGATCAAAGGTCCGCCGCAAATGCCCAGCATGATGCGGAAGACGATCAGCATGGGCAGCGAGGTCGCCAGCCCGCAGAACACCGACATGATGCCGAAGCCGAAAATGCCGAGAACAAAGACGCGCACAGGGCCGAAACGCTCGGCCAGCCAGCCGGTCAGCGGCACCATGATGGCTTCGGCGACGGCGTAAGAGGTGATCACCCAGGTGCCATCGGCAGAAGAGACCGCGAGCGAGCCTGCGATCTGCGGCACCAGCACATTGACGATGGTGATGTCGAGAATGGCGAGGAAGTTCGCCATCGCCAGCACCAGCACAATGGCCACAAGCTTCAGCCCGGACGGTTCGGCTTTGCTGAGAGCGGCGCTGCTCATGTTAATTCGTGATGTCGATAGAGGCTTTCATCGACAGGCCGACACGTAAGGGGTGCGCGGTGAGTTCCTTGGGGTCCAGCGTAATGCGCACCGGAATGCGCTGCACGACCTTGATCCAATTGCCGGTGGCATTTTGCGCCGGGATGATGGCAAAGGCCGAGCCGGTGCCGCCGCCAATGCCCGCGACGGTACCGTGGAATTTTATGGAGGAGCCATAAAGATCGCTGGTCAGCACCACGGCTTGGCCGGGATGGACTTTGGCGAGCTGGTCTTCCTTGAAATTGGCGTCAATATAAACATCGGCAATCGGCACCACGGTCATGATCGGGCGTCCGGCAGCGGCCATCTGGCCGACCTGCACATTACGCTGGGCGACGATACCGGTGACTGGCGAACGGATGGTGGTGCGCTCCAAGTTCAGCCGGGCCTGATCACGCAACGCCGCGGCGGCGAGGACTTCGGGGTGATGGGCGACATCGGTGTTGTTGGTCAGCGCTTCGGCGCCTTGCAAAGCGGCGGTCGAGGCTTCGAAAGCAGCTTTGACCGAGGAGACTTCTTCATTGGAGACAGCGCCGCTGTCTTTGATCTTGGCGCGGCGTTCGTAATCGAGCTTGGTGCGCTGATAATCGGCCCGGCGCGCCGCCGCCATGGCGAAATAGGTCTGCACCTTGCGCAGGGTGGCGCCGTAACCGGCTTCGGCTTGCGCCAGGGTGAGGCGGGCATCGGCGGGATCGATCACCACCAAAATGTCACCTTGCTTCACCGCTTCGCTCTCATGCACCAGCACCGCTTCGACGCGGCCATTGGTGAGCGGCGTCACTTGCGCCGACGAGACCGCGACATAAGCATTGTCGGTGGAAACGAAATGCGAAGAGACCAGCCACCACCACGCTACCGCGATGATGGCGACCACAGCGATGGCGACGCCGAACCAGGTGAAGAGTGTCTTGCGGCTGTTGCCGAGATCGGCAGCACTTTGGTCGGCCATGTTACTTTTTCTCCGCATAGCCGCCGGCGCTATATCCGCCACCTAGGGCGCGGACCAGGGCAATGTCATAAGCAAAGGCTTGGGCTTCGAAATCGGCGACCGCCATGCGTTGGGCCAGCAGCTTGTCTTCCACCGCCAGCACATCGAGATAGCGCGCCAGACCGGCGTCGTAACGGGTGCGGATGACGCGATAGGCATTCTCGCTATCGGCCAAAGCGCGGCGGGCATGCGTGAGCTCGCTCTCCAGCGCTTTGCGATTGGCATAAGCGTCAGCGACATCGCGCAAAGCGTTCGACAGGGTCTTGTCGTAGAGCGCTACGGCGGCGTCGTATTTGGCGCGGGAGGCGCGATATATGCCGGTGTTGCGGCCATAATCGAAGATCGGCAGATGGATCGCCGGGCCGATGCCCGCCATCTCCGAGGAACTGTTCAACAGATATTTCGCATCCAGCGTGCCTTGGCCGTAAAGCCCGGTGATGTCGATGTTGGGATAGAAATTGGCGTTGGCGGCATCGATGCCATGGGCGGCGCCTTCGGCATTGCGGCGGGCAGCGACGACATCCGGGCGGCGGCCAATCAGATCGGCGGCAAGCTTTTCCGGCAGGCCAGCGGTGTGCAACGGATGGGCGCGCGTAACCGTGATGGCAAGGCCGTAATCGGGGCCTTTGCCCAGCAAGGCGGCGAGGGCATGGCGAACGCGTGTCGAGACCGCTTTGACCGCTTCGACCCGGACCTTGGCGGCTTCCTGCAACGCGCGGGCTTGGCTGAGCGAGGCTTGATTTTCCAGCCCCGCATTCTGGCGCTTTTCCATCAGAGCGGCGCTTTGCCCGCGCAAGGTCACGGCATCTTCGGCAGTGGCTTGATCGGCTTCGAGCTGAGTCAGCGTGGCATACAAGGCAGCGACACCGGCGGCGATCTGCAGCCGTGCTTCGGCTTGTTCGGCTTTGGCGGCTTCAGCGCTGGAGAGCGCGGCCTGAAGATTGGCGCGGTTTTTTCCGAAGAGGTCGAGCTGATACTGCATACCGAGCGTCATCAGCGCCGCGTTGTGAAAGCCTTTGGGCAGATAAGGCTGGAACATCGCGGGGAAACCGATGTTCTGGGTGATCTCGGTTTCCATGAAGGTGCCATTGCCCTCAATGGTCGGCCATAAGAGCGAGCCGTAGACATCGGCGGTGCCTTCGGCAGCGGCCAGGCGCGCCGCGGCCATTTTGAGATCGGGTGAATCGGACAGCGCCACGGCGATCAAACGGTCGAGCTCGGCATCGCCATAAGCCGTCCACCACGCCTCTTGCGGCCAAGCGGCCTCCGGCGCGGCCAGGCTTTTGGCGGTTTCATAAGCAGAAGCCGGCATTGGCTCGGGGCGCGGCCCCAAATCCGGCGCACAGCCGGTCAGGGCCGCAAGGGCAGCCGCAGAAAGCAAAACTGTAGGCTTCCGACAGCGTGACATGGGCACCCTGTATGGTGTACGATACAGTACGGTACAAATACCAGGAGGGCGTGCGAGTCAAGACCCTAAGGAGTATGTGGCCATGCCAGCGCTTCATGAGATCAAACGGGTGGCACCCGATGCGCGGCGCCATGCCATTCTTGATGTCGCCCATCGGGTGTTTATCCGCGATGGCTATGCCGGGGCTTCGATGTCTCGCATCGCCGCCGAGGTCGGTGGCTCCAAGACCACGCTCTACAATCACTTTGAGTCCAAGAAAGAGCTGTTCGTCGCCGTGACCGAGCGCGAGACGGCGCGGTTGCTGGACGAAGTCTTCGTAGTGGAGGCTCTGGGCGGCGATTTCGCCAGCCGCATTGCGGAGATGGCGCGGCGGATGCTGAGCGCCATGCTGACCGACGATATGGTGGAAGCCTATCGCATGATCGTCGCCGAATCCGGGCGCTTTCCGGAAGTGGGTAGCACCGCTTACGCCATGGCAATCGAACGCGGCGTGGAGCGGTTATCGGCTTTCTTTACGGCTGCGATGGAAGAGGGAGCCTTGCGCCGCGCCGACACCGCTCTGGCGGCGCAGCACTTCATCGATCTGGCTTCGGGCACGCTGCTGAAAAAGCGGGTGTGGAATGTGGTGACCTCCGTCAATGCCGAGACGATCGCTGCCGAAGCCGCAAGCATCGCGGGAACGTTTCTCGCCGCCTTCGGCAGTGACGCGATCAGCGCCGCGGCACGGAGGGGATGATATCCCTCCGTGTGCTGACCGATGTGTCTCCGCCTTGGATGGTCACCACGGGATCGTTGCGTTTTCCCAGCGCGTGAAAGTGCCGGTCGGCCCGTCGAGACCGAGCAGGGCCACGCGCACAACCTCACGCGAGCCGTCCTCGATGGAGGCCGTGCCTTCAAAGTTGTTGAGGGCAGTCTTGGTAAAGCCCGGTGAGACCAGATTGACTTTGATTCCAGTGTTCTCCAATTCGATCATCATGGAGAGCGTTATCGCATTGAGAGCCGTCTTGGACGCGCCATAAACGGGGTTGAAGTTTTTCCGATATTCGGAGGTAAAGTCCGCGTTCAACGTCAGTGAGCCAACGCCACTGGAGACGTTGACGATGCGGGCGTCCGAGGAGTGACGCAGCAGCGGCAGCATCGCCTGGTAAACAGCGAGAACGCCGAAGACGTTGGTCTCCCACACCGTGCGCACTTCCTCCAAGGACACGATGCTGGCGCGCGTTGTCTGTGCGTAGGCCTGGAGCGTGGAACGGCCCAATGTCGTGTTCGAGATGGCCGCATTTTGGACAAGGAGGTCGAGGCGACCGAATTCCTTGCGGATGCGCTGCGCTGCTGCGCTAATCGAAGCGGGATCGGTGACGTCGAGCTGGAGGGCGATGGCGCCCGTGCCAATTTCCTTCGCCGCGGTCTCGCCGCGCGCAAGATTGCGCGAGCCGACTAGAACCGTCAGACCGTGCGCCACAAGTTCTTTTGCGACCTGAAACCCGATTCCTTGATTGGCCCCGGTGACCAGGGCAATGCGTTTGTTCGGCATATCCATCTCCTATTTTGTATCGATGCTCTGCTGACGTCGCGACTTTGTGGCGCGATCAGGCTGCGGAGCGCTCGGCGAGGGGGCGGCGGCGCAGATCGGGTCTCAAAATTGCCGGCGGAATATAGGCTGCCGCATTCGGTGCGACGTCGGTTCCTGGCGGGACGATCTGGTCGATCCGGTCCAGGATGTCGTCACTGAGACGAATCTCGGCGCCGGCCAGCAGATCGTCGAGCTGCGGCATCGTACGCGGCCCAAGAATGGCCGATGTCACACCCGGATGGGCCATCACGAAAGCCATGGCCATATGGGTGAGCGATAGTCCCGCTTCCGCCGCCAGAGGGATGAGTTGCTCGACCGCTTCCAGATTGCGCGCATCCGACATCTGCTTGGGCATGTATTTGGCGCGGATGCTGTCGGGCATGGGCGCTCCCTTGCGATAGCGTCCGGTCAGCATGCCTTTCGACAGCGGGCTCCAAACCATGACGCCCATGCCGTAGCGCTCGCAGACCGGAAGCACTTCGCGCTCGATGCCGCGATCCAGGATCGAATAAGGCGGCTGCTCGCTGCGGAAACGGGCGAGGCTGCGCCGTTCGGCCACCCATTGTGCCTCGACGATTTCTGAGGCCGGGAAAGTCGAGGAGCCAATGGCGCGCACCTTGCCCGCCCGCATCAGATCGGTGAGCGCGGAAAGGGTCTCTTCGATATCGGTGTCCGGCGCGGGGCGGTGGATCTGATAGAGGTCGATGTGGTCCGTTTGCAGGCGGCGCAGCGAGGCGTCCACCGCCTGCATGATCCAGCGCCGCGAGGTGCCCTGCTGATTGGGATCGTCACCCATCGGTCCGTAGACTTTGGTCGCCAGCACGATCTTGTCGCGCCGCCCCTTGAGGGCCTTGCCGACGATCTCTTCGGATTCGCCGGAGCTGTAGCGGTCCGCGGTATCGATGACGTTGATGCCGGCGTCCAACGCCTTGTGAATGATGCGGATGCAGTCGTCGTGATCGGCATTGGCGAGACTGCCGAACATCATCGCGCCGAGGCAATAGGGGCTGACTTTGATGCCGGTTTTTCCCAGTGAGCGGTATTGCATGGTTCGGTCCTCGGTCAGTCGAGCTATGGCCAACGCCGCCCAAATGGGCTAAAGCGGAACTGCATTCCGTTTTATACGGAACAATGTTCCGTTTAACAAGTGGGGCATGGTGAGCGACGACCGAGAAGATCCGGGAACGGAGCGCGGCCACCGGCACGTGCGCGCCGATGCCCAACGCAACATGGATGCGCTGCTGGAAGCGGCGCTGGCGGTGTTTACAAGCTCCGGCGTGGACGCGCCGGTGCGCGAGATTGCTGAGAAAGCGGGCGTCGGCATCGGCACCCTCTACCGCCATTTTCCCCAGCGCGCCGACCTCATCGCCGCTGTCTGCCGCCGCGAAATCGATGCTTGCGCCAATGCGGCTGTGAGCTTGGCGGCGGCCCATAAACCCAGTGAGGCGCTGGCGCGCTGGATGCAGCGCTATGCCGGTTTCATTACCACCAAACGGGGACTCGCCCCGGCGCTGCATTCAGGAAATCCGGCATTCGAGGGGCTGCGCGACTATTTCGAACAGAGACTCCAGCCCGCCCTGCGAAATTTGCTGGACGCGGCGGCCGTCGCAGGAGAGGTGCGTGGCGATATTGATCCTGACGATTTGCTGCGCGCGGTTGGCAGCCTCGGCATGCGGTCTGGCGATGACGGGCCCGAGCATACGCAGCGTATGGTTGCTCTGCTTGTCGATGGCCTGCGCTATGGGGCGGGGCCGGGCTTGCCCAAGACGCCCTAGGCACTGGCTGGCGCTGCCGGCGCGAGCCCCCGAAAGAGTTGCAAGGGCGGCTTGGCATGAATTTTGGGGAAACGTGCCACGCGAGAACGCGCGCCGCCCTTGCTGATGCCGGACCCTGCTGGTTAGGCGAGGGACCGGAAAGGGGGTATAAACTGTACTGTACGGTACAGGACCTGCGGCGCCAAAGTCAACGTGCCACCCTACCGCAGGCGGGGCAGGGGAATTATGAAGGCGTCATGACGATAGTCGAAGGGCGCAGGCCCAGTTTCCCTGACGGGCGCAAGCCCATCGCTGCCGAAGGGCGCAAGCCCAGCCCCGATGAACGCCGGGCCGCGATCCTCGATATTGCGCGCGAAGCCTTCTTGTTGGACGGCTATTCCGGCACCTCGATGTCGCGCATCGCGGCGGAAGTGGGCGGCTCTAAAGCGACGCTGTACAGCTATTTCCCGTCCAAGAAAGAGCTCTTCATCGCGGTGACTGACCGTGAAACGGCGCAACTCTACGACGAGATCTTCACCGTCAAGCTGTCGCTGGGGGAACCGGGACTGGCGTTTACCGATTTCGCCCACCGCTGTCTGGAAGGGCTGCTGTCCGACACCATTGTCGCGGGCTACCGCCTGATCATCGCCGAAGCAGGGCGTTTCCCCGAGATGGGCCGGACGACCTACGAACTGGCGGTGCGTCGCGGCGTCGAAAGGCTGGCGCATTATTTTGCCGATGCCATGGCGCACGGCACCTTGCGGTTGTGCGATCCAATCGAAGCCGCCGAGAGTTTTTTGGACCTTGCTGCCGGAAGTCTCCACACTCAGCGGCTGTGGAACGCTATCGCCAAGGTGGAAGAAGCCGCCCTCCAGCGCGAAGCCAGACGGATCAGTACAGTGTTCCTCGCCGCTTACGGCAATGAGGAACTCAGCCGCGCGGCCCGTGCGAGCGATTGAAAATGAGCGCCGCTGCGGATGCGATTTACGTGGGGCCAAGCTTGACGCAGCTTGACTTAAGGTTCGGCGCTTGATTTGTCTCCCCCCCATTCGGCGCTGTACGGCGCGCCGCACACCAAGTTCAAGGACGCCATGACGCGCGCCTTCATTTTTCCGGGACAAGGCAGCCAAGCCGTCGGCATGGGGAAAACCCTCGCCGAAGCCTTTGCCTCTGCCCGTGAGGTGTTTCAGGAAGTCGACGAGGCCCTGTCGCAAAAGCTGTCGCAGCTGATGTGGGAAGGTCCCGAGGCTGATTTGCTGCTGACCGAAAACGCGCAAGCCGCCATCATGACTGCCTCGCTGGCGGTGGTGCGGGTGCTGCAGCGTGAAGGTGGGCTCGATGTCGCCAAGCACGCGCGGCTCGTGGCCGGCCATTCGCTGGGTGAATATAGCGCGCTGTGCGCCGCTGGGGCCTTCAGCCTCGCCGATACCGCGCGCCTGCTCAAGATTCGTGGCCGCGCCATGCAGGCCGCCGTGCCGGTGGGTGAGGGCGCCATGTTTGCCCTCATCGGCGCCGATATTGCGCTGGCCGAAGCGGTGTCGCAGGAAGCCGTCGCCGCAGCCCCGGTCACCGAAGTCGGTGCGGTGTGCGTCGTCGCCAATGACAATGCGCCCGGCCAGGTAGTGATTTCCGGTCTTAAGGCCACGGTCGAACGGGCTGGTGAGCTGGCCAAAGCCAAAGGCGTCAAGCGCGTCCTCGCGCTGGCCGTGAGCGCACCGTTCCATTGCCCGCTGATGCAGCCTGCTGCCGATGCCATGGCCGAAGCGCTGGCTGCGGTGACGATTGCCCCGCCGCTGGTGCCGGTGCTCGCCAATGTCACGGCCGCCGAATGCAGCGAGCCCGAATCGATTCGCCGCCTCTTGGTGGAACAAGTCACCGGCCGGGTGCGTTGGCGTGAAAGCATCGCCGCGCTACGCGCGCTCGGAATCGAGACCACCGTCGAATTCGGCGGCAACAAAGTTCTGACTGGTATGGTCAAGCGTATCGACAAAGACCTGGCCTCCGTCACACTCGACACGCCAGCCGATATTGAAGCCTTCGCGAGGACCCTGTGATGTTTGATCTGACGGGGAAGGTCGCGTTGATCACCGGGGCTTCCGGCGGCATCGGCAATGCCATTGCGCACGCGCTGCATGCCCAGGGCGCCACGGTCGTGCTCTCCGGCACCCGCGTCGAAGCGCTGGAAAAACTCAAAGCCGAGCTTGGCGAGCGCGCCTTTGTGGCGGTTTGCAATCTGGCCGATAGTGCTTCGGTCGAAGCCTTACCCAAGGCGGCGGAAACTGCCGCTGGCGCATCGATCGATATTCTGGTCAATAATGCCGGGATGACCAAAGACAACCTCTCCATGCGCATGAAGGACGAGGAATGGGATTCGGTCATCGCCGTTGATCTCACCGCCGCCTTCCGTCTGTCGCGTGCCGTGACCCGCGGCATGATGAAGAAGCGCTGGGGCCGCATCATTTCCGTGACCTCGATCGTCGGAGCCACTGGCAATCCTGGGCAGTGCAATTATGCCGCGGCCAAGGCCGGGGTGACGGCCATGTCGAAATCTTTTGCCTCTGAGCTCGCCAGCCGCGGAATCACCGTCAACTGCGTCGCCCCCGGATTCATCGGAACGCCGATGACCGATGTGCTGAATGAGACGCAAAAAGACGCCATTTCCGCCAAGATTCCGGCTGCCCGCATGGGTTCGCCTGCCGAAATTGCCGCCGCGGTGGTATACCTGGGCAGCGAGGAAGCAGCCTATGTCACCGGCCAAACGCTACATGTCAATGGCGGCATGTCGATGATCTGATAACAGATTCAATCAGTTACTGCCTGTGGCGGGACGGAGGGCTTTGTGTTACGAACACCAGCCGACCCCCACTTGAACTGTCAGTGAGGGGCCTTGCCGCGGGCCATGTCCAACGCAAGCGCGGCTTAGATAAGCAAGGAAAGGCTTAGGAACACCAATGAGCGATACTGCCGAACGCGTGAAGAAGATCGTGATCGAGCATCTCAACGTTGATGCCGAGAAGGTCACCGACACAGCGTCGTTCATCGAAGACCTCGGCGCCGATAGCTTGGACACCGTCGAACTCGTGATGGCGTTTGAAGAGGAATTCGGTATCGAAATTCCCGACGACGCTGCTGAATCGATTGTGACCGTCGGCGATGCCGTCAAATACATCGACAAAGCCAACGCTGGCTGAAATTGACCGAAACGATGCGTAGAGTCGTTGTGACGGGACTTGGGTTGGTCACGCCGCTTGCTGGCGACGTGGAAAACACATGGGCGCGTCTCATCGCTGGACATTCCGGCGCTAGGCGCATTGAGAAATTCCAAACGGACGATCTTGGCACCAAGATCGCCTGCATGGTGCCTAAGGGCGACGGGACGGGTGGTACGTTCCATCCCGACGCCTATATGGACCCAAAAGAACAGCGCAAAGTCGATGAGTTCATCATCTTCGGCATGGGCGCTGTTGGGCAGGCGGTGGCGGATTCTGGCTGGGTGCCGAAGACCGAGGAAGAGAAGGAACGCACAGGCGTTCTGATCGGCTCGGGCATCGGCGGTCTTGAAGGTATTGCGGAGACGACGTTGCTGATGGCCGAAAAAGGCCCGCGGCGCGTCTCTCCGTTCTTCATTCCTGGCCGGTTGATCAATTTGGTCTCCGGCTATGCGTCCATCCGCTATGGTTACAAAGGCCCCAACCACTCTGTGGTGACGGCTTGTGCCACCGGTGCGCATGCCATTGGCGATGCAGCGCGGTTGATTGCGCTCGACGATGCCGATGTGATGCTGGCGGGCGGCGCCGAAGCGTCGATCTGCCGGATTGGTATTGCGGGCTTCAACGCCTGCCGTGCCCTCTCCACGGCCCATAACGACAACCCCACCAAAGCTTCGCGCCCTTACGACCGGGATCGCGACGGCTTTGTCATGGGCGAAGGTGCCGGTGTGGTGATGCTGGAAGAGTACGAGCATGCCAAGGCGCGCGGCGCTAAGATTTATGCGGAAATCAAGGGCTACGGCCTGTCGGGCGATGCCTATCACATCACCGCGCCAGCCGAAGACGGCAATGGCGGTTTCCGCGCCATGCAGATGGCTTTGAAACGCTCCGGCTATTCGGTCGCCGACATCGATTACATCAACGCCCACGGCACCTCGACCATGGCTGACGGCATCGAGCTGGCGGCGGTCGAGCGGTTCTTAGGCGATGCGGCGCCGGGCAAGGCGATGAGCTCGACCAAATCGTCGATCGGCCATTTGCTGGGCGCGGCGGGTGCGGTGGAAGCCATCTTCTGCATGCTGGCGATGCGCGACGGCATCATTCCGCCGACCATCAATCTCGACAATCCCGCCGTCGAGACGGCCATCAATCTCGTGCCGCACAAAGCGATCAAGCGCGAGGTCAATATCGCGATGTCGAATTCCTTCGGCTTCGGCGGCACCAACGCCACATTGATTTTGGCGCGACCGGAATAAGCAGCGGGCGCGTAGCCCGCTGCGTAACAATAGGGGGCGCCTGATGAAAAATTTTCTCGCTACCGTGATCGTCGTCGCGATCCTGATCGCAGGCGTGATCGAATGGGGTTTTGCCGCCTTTAACGCGCCCGGCCCGGCGGCGCCGCAAGGCACCGAGACCATCGTCGTCATCAAGCCGGGTTCGGGAACCCACGGCGCCACCGAAGCGCTGGTCAAGGCCGGTGTCGTGCTGCGCGGCGGCATCTTCGAGATCGGCGTCCATGTGCTGTCGCCCAAAGCGGCGCTGAAGGCGGGCGAATACGCCATTCCCAGCCATGCCTCGATGCACGAGGTGATGAACATTCTGGTCGCCGGAAAATCCATCCAGCACAAGGTGACTTTGGCCGAAGGGCTGACCAGCCAGATGGTCTATGACATCGTCAAAGCCGATAAGGTGCTGAAGGGCAGCGCTGGCGCGGTGCCGGCTGAAGGCACGCTGCTCCCCGAGACCTATCTCTTCCAGCGCGGCGAAACCCGCGCCCATCTGATTGCCAAGATGAAAGCGGCGCAGACGGCCGTGATCGATGCTTTGTGGGAGCGCCGGGCCGAGGCGCTGCCGATCAAGTCCAAAGAAGAAGCGCTGATCCTGGCTTCCATCGTCGAGAAGGAAACCGGCATTCCGAGCGAGCGGGCGCATATCGCTTCGGTGTTCATGAACCGGCTTCGCATCGGCATGAAGCTCCAATCCGATCCCACCATCATTTACGGCATCACCAAAGGCTATCCCATCGGCCGCCGCATCAATCGCAGCGAGATCGAAGCCGCCACGCCTTACAACACTTATGTCATCCCGGCGCTGCCGCCCGAGCCCATCTGCAATCCCGGCAAAGACGCCATCGCCGCCGTGCTCAATCCCATTGAGAGCAAAGACCTCTATTTTGTTGCCGATGGCAGCGGCGGTCACGTCTTCGCAGAAACGGTGGAAGAGCAGACCAAACATGTGGCCGCTTGGCGGAAGATTCATATCGGCGAAGGGCGTTAATCCCTGTCATTCCCGGCCGACCATCCCTAGCGCGTAGCGCGGTGGATGGGAGGGGAAGGGAACCCAGGTCATCACGCCAGTTCCACTGCAGCAACACGAACAAAAACAAGATTGGCACGCGGAGACGCGGAGAAGAGCTGTGCCTTCGCTAAGAGACCGCTCAAGCGCTGACACCTGGGTCCCCTTTCCCTCGCGCTCCTTGCTTCCGCTCGGATCACTCGGCCGGGGTTGACACTATTGTTTGCGGTGAGGCCAGAAGGTACTCCGTGTCTCCGCGTGAAACCCTTTTTTTTGTCTGGGATGACACGGGTTTGCCGCGGCGGTAAGGTCCGGCCAAATTTGCGGAGTCGCCGATGCCCCTCGTCAGTATGACCGGTTTTGCCGAAGGCCAAGGTGGACACGACAGTGCCCGTTGGCGTTGGGAAGCGCGTAGTGTCAATGGCCGCAGCCTCGAACTGCGCCTGCGTTTGCCGCCCGGCTTTGAAAGCATCGAGCCTGGCGCGCGGGCGCTGGCCTCCAGCCGTTTCAAGCGCGGCAATATCCAAGCCAGCTTCACCTTCGATGCCGGTTTGGGCGCGCGCGGTATTCGTGTCGATGCCGTAGCGCTGGCCACCGCCGTCAAGATCGCCAAGGAAGTGGCGAGTGAAACCGGCTTGCCGCCAGCCCGTGTCGATGGCCTCTTGGCGCTCAAGGGCGTGCTGGTGCAAGACGAAGCCTTCATCGCCGATGCGGCCGAACTGGCGGCGCGCGATGCCGCCATCCTCACCACCTTGGCCGCTTGTTTCGATGCTTTGGCCGCGGCGCGCGCTGGCGAAGGCGCCAAGCTCGCCACCATCGTTGGCGGCCAGATCGACGAGATTGCACGGCTGACCAC
>JARLIR010000016.1 GCA_031291635.1 Rhizomicrobium sp.
AACTGGTCGAGCAAAGTCGGCGTGATCATCGGCGTGGAATTTTCCGCAACCGGCCGCAACACCGCATCCTATGTCGCACCTCAGATTGCGCTCAGCGTGGCTCTCTAAATCGCCGGGCTAACCGATAGCCGTGGAGGCCCACGCGGAGCGGAGGCGCGGGCCAGCGGCGGGGCGACACGCTTGGCCCACCTTACGCGCCTTGGGGCATAAGGTGCTCCCCACAGTGCAGACAGGTTTGGCCCGCCCCGCGGTCCAGCAAGCGGCCGATATACAACATTTTATCAAGAGGAAGTGGCGGACAGGGGGATAATCCCAGAAGTAAGCGATAACAATAGGTTAGAACGTCAAACAGGCCATTCTGCCTCTATTGTTTTCAAACGGCTATTTTGGGGATCGTCAAACCCTCCACACGGTGGGGCGCCCCTATGAGCGCGACGGTCAGCAAAGATCACGATGTCGCGTTCGGCGGAGGCTCGCTGCGGAGCGAGGCTGCGCAGACGCTGTTCAACGGCATCAAAGCCAGCTCGACTGAGTTGCAGCTCAATGAGTTCATGAAGCTCGTTATTCGAGCTGGTGTCGAAGAGCGGATCGGCGAGGACGAATACGCCTTTTTGGCGAATTGCATCGATACCCGCCGCCACAAGACGTCGCCCAAGGGCCTATCCTCTTTAGGAGTTATTAGCACCCAGGTAGCCCGCCGCTCCGCCACCAAGCGCCGTCAGCGTTCTCCTGACAGACAAAAGTCGCGAGATCGTCGACGCACCCTTGGCGGATCGAGCGCCCTACCTCCAGCTCTCAGAGCCCACTACACTGAAGGGCTGCGGGCTGTTCTTTGCGTGGTTTGCGAAGAGATCAAGCGGCGCGGATTCTGCGACTTCCCCATCGACAAGATCGCCGCCATCGCTGGGGTGTGCCGCACGACCGCTCAGAACGCCCTCCGAGAGGCGGCCTGGCAAGGTCACATGTCTGTTGCCGTCCGTAAAAGGCCTGGCCGAAAGAACCTCACCAATATCGTCCGCATCACTTCGCCCGAGTGGCTTACTTGGATTTCGCGAGGAGTGAGCAAGCTTGGGCAGATAGGGCTCAAAATTGCAAAAATGGTGAGCCCCACGGGGAAAGAAGATTCTTTAGAAGACAAGGGCGCCCGGACTTATGCACAGGGGGCCCACGCGAACAGCAAATCTAGCCAATCAAGGAAGCGATGGCCTGACAGCTGGGCAGGCCCCGCGCGGAACCTGTTCGTCTCGACATGACCCACCGAGTGCTTCCAGTGGAGCGCTGAGGCTCGTCTCTTAGTAATAATCCGTACAATGATCATATTGGAACAATGCAGCACGCGAGATTTTTAGGGGAACATAAAGGGCGTCTTGCGGTTTTGTTGTCTTCGGTCACTAGGCCGTTGATTCAAGAGGAACTTTCTGAGTTTCGATTTTTCAAAAACGCAATGCAACGCAATACCGTGACGCAATACGGAGAAAGGCACTGAAATGCCAAAGAAAACCCGCGCCATGACCACTTATTCCGTGCGTCTCAATTCGCAGGTCGTGAAAGATCTTGAGCTCCGTGCCACCGAACGCCGATCGCCAGTCGCAGCGCTAATTCGCTCCGCCATCGGCGACTATCTCAATAATTTAGAGGGTGAGGATGTCTTGGCGCAGATGGAGCAGCGGATCATCGCCACGATCGAGCGGGTCGAGCGCCAGCGTGCCCGTCAGCGGCGTCAGGCTGAACTCACCTTGTTAGAAGTTGACTACATACGTCGGAGTATGGATTTCCGCTTCATGAGACGTCTGGAGCCGAACGAAGATCCGGTCTCCGTGTTCAGGAGAAGCGACAAATCGTACTTCGACTGGTTGCAGAAAGTTTTCAAGAAACGGCTCGACCTTCTCGTCAACGCAGTCACAGAGCCTACGATTATGTTGGACGAGGCTAGGGATACCACTGAGGAAGTGAAACTGGCTGAGCCCGCGCCTGCGGTTCCGACTCCGAAGCCAGCAGGACGGCCCGCCCCCCTCGTCAACGCGGTCACCGAACCGATGATCATACCGGCACAGAGTGGGGACACCAAAGATAACCTGCAGCCAGTTGAGTCCGAGCCTGACATCCCAGCTCCAAAGCAATCGCCGATGGTGGCGACAGATGTCGCCCCACCCACGTTGCGATAACCCAAATCGCTAAGCCAGAAAGGAACAATGACATGAGACCGATTGCCCTATTAGTGGCATGTTGCCTGCCACTCACACTGATGCCCGCAGACGCGAGCACGGCGGATTGGGGCGCGAGGAGAACCGTTCAGGACCTTTATAAAGACTGCAAGTCAGATGGCGCCGTCGGGCAGGCTGCCTGCGTCCGCTATTTGCAGGGCTTCCTGGACGCCGTTCGAATTGGTGGCGCACTGTTGAGCTCCGCAAGAGTAGCTCGCGAAGACGATGCGGACGCTTTGGTAGCTATGTTTGCGTGCAGCCACGCAGCCGTTTCTTGGCAGGACGTGAAACAGGCATTCCTCCGGTGGATGGAACGCAATCCAACGCAGACGCGCACCCACGCGGCTAAGCCAATCGTCGCCGACAAATATCTTCCTGAGACGGTCACGACCCTGAAAGATCTGTACGGTCGCGCGAAACTCTATGGGTGTGCGTCAGGCTTGCGCGACGCGCTCTCCTGGCTCGGACAATGCCTGCAGAATAAGGAAACGTCTAAATCCATTCCATTGGTGGTGGTACTTGCGGCCCGGCGGCCATTTCATCTCATCAACAGCGACAGCAATATCGAACTCAACCCTTACATGCTGGAGTTCTTCGTGCCGACCGCGTTCCCCGAGGGTGATATTACGCCGGTTCGGCCCACCGGACTGCATGACACCATCGCGCCGTCGCTGCTGCGCGCCTTGTCCGGCCTTCCCAGAGCCATGCATGCCTGCCCGTTGGTAATGGTCGGCGCTGGTAGCCTAAGGCAGGCGTCTTCCCTGGTTTCGGCACTGCAATCTGGCTATTGCATCCAGGAACCGACGGATGATCTGTGTCACGCCATGACGCCCGCCAGTATGATCGATGCCCTTTCCGGTATCGTGGAACTTCTCGAACAAGCGAGCGAGGCCGCAACGGCGATGGTTTCATTTCCAGAGTTTAACGCTGCCGAGAAGGCTACCATGCAATGAGCTACATCGCCCTCGGATCAGATCCAACCACAGGGGATGCCGACTACCAAGCAACCCGCATGGTTCTCAACGTCGTTCTTATCAAACTCAAGCCGAAAGACCGACACAAGGTTGTGAAAGCCTTAATCAAGGCCACGAAGTCAGTTGAAAAGAGAGGTTCGGTTTATGCGCCAATGTATGCGCGGGCCTTGCGCTGCATTGAGAAAGCAATCCCGAACGTGTGGAGCGGGCTATGAGAAAGGCCATGACCGACATTGTTCCCTTCGATTTTGAGGGCTCCGCCGTCCGTGTCATCGAAATTGACGGCAACCCGTGGTTCGTGGCTGCTGACGTGTGCGCGGTGCTCGATCATGGTAACCCGCGTCAGGTGGTGAGCCGGTTGGACGAGGATGAAAAGGGTGTCCTTAATGTGGACACCCTTGGTGGCGCCGAAGGGGCTGAGAGGGCGCGGCCAAGGATAGGAGCACCGCGGCTCGCGGAACGGAGACTGGCAATGCCGAAAATTCGGCATTGCTTTTCGAGCGACCAGATATTCCTTCCTGGTGCAAGTTCGCCAGTCGCCAAGGGTATAAACAGTGCTTACCACCTTCCAGAGCTTGGTGCCTTCGACCTCTTGAAGGACTTCGGGGGTGATATTCTTGCCGCGCTCGACAGCCCTCTGAATGGTGCGCTCACTCTTGCCAGTAGCTTTGGCTGTGTCTGCGGTGAATCGTGCGGCGGCATTCAAGTCGCCAAGTTGGCGAGTTGATTTTCTATCCCCACCATGCGTCGCTTTGGGATGCCTCAGATCGTATAGCTCCTTGCGCCTCACCAAATGCGATGCTGTCTGCGCCTCCGTCAATTCGGCGCGGCATCAGAGCGCCGCTTTTATTATATCGCCAGTGCGCCGTTCCATTGGGTTGGCCCCTTCCGATCCCACGACCGCAGGTCCATGTCGGACTGGCCAAGCCGGAATTTCAGGACAAAGCCAATCACATCGGTAGATTTGCCACCGCCGCTCTGCGTCGCGCGCGAATACTGGATCGCTGTCGAGAATGGCCAAGGCTGGTAGGGCATAAATTCGAGGCTGGTGCCCGCCGTGGATAGATGGCCGGCGCCATTCATCGTGACGTAATCGTATGTTCCGTTCAGGACGAGGTTTCGTCCCAGATAGAGCCCGAGGCCGCCACCGGCATAGGCGCCGTCCGCATCCCCATTGTACCCGCCGCCCTTGAACCTAAGCGTGAGCCACCGGCTGGCATACCACTCGCCGAAGGCGCCGTAACTCTCCGCATTCGCGTTACCCCTCCCGGATATCCCATAGGCGCTGATCCCAGCGCTGATCCGATGATAGGAGAGGGTCGTTCCAAAGCTTCCTTTTGGGTCGCGCCAGAAAATGTCTGCCGAGATGTGGGCCGAGTCGGCCGAAATGCTCTTGGTCTGTGCGTGGGTATCGCCGCCGCTGATCTGAGCTTGAAACCCCGAATTGCCGAATGAGAATAGCGCCGCTCCGTCGCCGCCGTATTCGTTCACACCACCGGTCACACGCCCATATCCAACGCCAGCGAGCCCGCTGATATCCACGGCGTGCGCACAAACGACAAGCGGCAGCCCGGCGCAAAGCCCGAGCAGCATAGATTTGAACTGCATTGCTGATTCCCCCAAGAAACAACCGGAAGACGGTATCCCTGCTTAGCGCACTCATCAAGAGATGGTGTCTTGGCGGAAGGGTTGGTGAGGTCAGTTAGATCGCAATACCGCCCAAATCCGAGCGTTTCCGGCTTGGTGGGTTCAATGATGGGTGTGTCAGAAAATACGCAAAATAATTCAACGTAATCAATGAGTAGTGGCGGACAGGGGGAGATTCGAACTCCCGATACGGTCTCCCGTATGCCGCATTTCGAGTGCGGTGCATTCAACCGCTCTGCCACCTGTCCGCGGGCAAGGGGCGTTCCAATACTGGAGCCCGCCCGGCAGCGCAAGCGCCA
>JARLIR010000146.1 GCA_031291635.1 Rhizomicrobium sp.
CTATGGTGGTTGCCTGTTCCATTGGCAATGCGCGCTAGTTTCTCTGTGCTGATCGGTTAACTAGTACGAAATCTCCAAAAAAAGCGGCCGCTGAAGCTAAGGCAGGTTGTCAGATCCTGCGCTGTGACCTAAAACGATGTAGTTGTAAATTTTTATAAGTAAAATTATGACGTTTGCCTTCGCTGGCAGTACTGTTGTGTAGGAGTATACCATGAGAATGCTCAAAGGGGCCCGGCTGGGTACGGTCGTGTCTGGTGCCGCTTTTAGTGTCGCGCTTGGTTTGTCCGCAGCGACTGGAGTGCTGGTATTGGCAACCACGGCCGCCCAGGCCCAGACCGTTCTCGATGGTGGACAGCTTTCTGCCATCCGGGCATCATTGAGCACTTCAGTGCAAAAGGCGGGTGGAGGCGCGGCTGCAAACCGGGCTTTGATCGCAAAAGCCGTTGAAAACGCCGTCGCGCTTTATGGGAGTGACGCGGCTGGGGCGATTGCTTCAGCCATTATGGCCAATGCAGGGGCGCTGGGTGTTTCGGATGATGTCGTCGGTGCCGGCATGGCCCAGGCGGCGGCTGACTTATCCAGTGTGGCGGGCACAAAGGTCAGCCAGTGTGCTGCCCAGCCCCCGACAATTTCTTCAGCGGCGACTGCAATTGCCACCGCTGTGGCAAATGAAGGCAAGCCGATCGAGGTTTCGTCGTTTCAAACTGTGGTTTCGAGCCTCTGTTTCACCAATCTGGCTTCCATTGCAGGTGCTGGCGCAAACCCGACGGGTGAAGTGGCGGCTGTGCCTGGTGGTGTTGGCGGATTGGCATCTGTGGTGCCGAACAACGGTTTTACGGGCAGCAGTGGCTGCCTAAATCCATCCTGCACGAGTTTTTAGGGCAAGCCTGCGCTGCGGCGGTTCTTCGTAAACGTCAGCGCTGTGGATTGAATTGAGTTCAGGGTGGAAGATTGAAATGCGTGTTTTTGATTGCAGTTTGAAAGTCATTTTTGGCGCTTTTGTCCTTCAGGCCCTTGCGGTAATCCCTGCGTCAGCTGCGGGTTATACTGCTCCGACCTTCATCGGCACGACGGAGCAGGATGTTGGCGTAATGGATCGTCCGCGGCCAGCCTATAACGCCAAGGGTGTTCCCTTGGGCGGGTTTCGCTTGTTTCCCACACTCGATCTGCAGTCAAATTACGACGACAACGTCTTCCGGCAGCCCAATGGGGTGTCGGACTGGTTCTTTACGATTTCGCCGGCTATGCATCTGCAGTCAGAGTGGGGGCGTCATTTTCTGGAGCTGTATGCCAATCTCGACGACTTTCAATATATCAATAACACGTCCCAGAATTTGACGAATTGGAAAATTGGTTCTGACGGGCGCTGGGATATTTCCCGGGTTGCGACTGTTACCGGAAATGTCAATTATGGTGAGGCCAGCGAAGCCTGGGAATCGCCCAACAGCTCCACTGGCTTCCAAGCAGCACCAAATAGATTTTTTCTGACTCACACTGATTTATCGGCGGCATATCAACCGGACCGCCTGGGTCTTGTCATCAGTGGCAGCTTCGATCGCCAAAACTGGCAGAATACACCGATCATCGGTGGCGGCGTGCTGCCCAATAGTGACCGTAACGAGAACGAATTCGAGACTTCAGCCAAGGCTTTCTATGACTTCTCGCCCGGCTATTCCACCTTTGTAACGGTTTTGTACAACGAACGAAGTTTCGATCAGCAGTTCGATCGTGGCGGGCTTGATCGTTCCTCGCACGGCTATCATGTCGATGGCGGCGTCGACATGCAGTTGACCCATCTGGTTACGGGTGAGCTGTTCCTGGGCTATTTTCAGCAGTTTTACGCGCAAAACGTACCCACGCCGTTGTCCAATGTTTCCGGACTTGATTATGGCGCGCAGATCGATTGGTTTGCGACTCCAGTGTTGACAGTTCATCTCACAGGTAGCCGGAAGCTTGCGGACGTCATACTTGTCGGTGCATCGGGAGCTGATAACAAGTCCGTCAGCGTGAGCGCAGACTACGAATTCCGGCCCAACATCATCGTTCAAACGAATGTGTCGTATATGAATAGTCGCATGATCGGCACCAGTCGCACAGACGATTACCCGACGGCTGGCATTGGTGTGAAATATCTCGTGAACCGCTATATGAGTCTCAACGTGCGCTATAACTACAGCAACCGTTCCAGCAATTCGGTGGGCTCAGACTTTACTGACAATGCGCTGAACGTGAGTATCTCTCTGCATATTTGATGGTACGCCAAGACTTACGATAATCCGCAGCAGCGCAGGATCGAAGAAGCGCTAGTACTGGTGCGTGATTGTTGGCGAAGTTGCCTCAACGCCGTTTCCCACTTTGGCGAGACACACGACGGCACCATTCCACAGATGCGCCGATATTAACCCAATTCGCTAGCAAACCAACAAATGGTAGCGATGCGACAGGCAGCATCAGGATGAATGGAACGCCGTTTTTAAGGATGTTCTCCGGTAAACGACAGTTTCGTCGTTTGACGATCTTTTAAGCTGTGCAAGCTAAACCTATTCAAGTTATTGTTATGGTGCTTGTCTATAAGACATTGACTTCACCTGGTAGCTTTTTCCAAAGGTATGTCTGCTCTGGATACGAACACCCCAAAGTTTTCGCATGAAGCCCAAATTGGCGTGGTGCCCGAATTCACTTTAGTCGACTTTCTGCGCCTCATGAAGGTGCGGGCCCGTGTGATCATTGGCACAACGGTCGTTGTCGTTGCACTCGTAACCATACTCGTGATGCAAATGACGCCGCTCTATTCTGCGACTGCGGTTGTTATGCTCGACCAACGCAAGAACAATGTGGTCGAGAACACCGAATCAACCTTGACCCAATTGCCGTCGGATCAGGTGACGGTTCAGAACCAAGTTCAAATTTTGACGTCCCTCGAACTGGCAGGGCGGGTTGTTGATCGCCAGAAGCTGGCTCAGGATACTGCATTCAATCCGCGGGCCAATAGCCCGTCATCTCTTCTGAAATACCTCAATCCCTTGTCATGGTTGCCCGTCAAAACGAAGACGAGGTCCGACGTACAAGGTGAGGATTTGGCTCGGAAGAATGCAATTCACGCGCTGTTATCGCGTCTCACCGTCGATCCCATCGGTACATCGACCTCAATGAAGGTCATATATCAATCGGAAGATCCCTACCGTGCGGCATGGATCGCCAACTCGATTGCTAACGCCTATGTGGAAGATCAGCTCGACTCAAAATTTGATGCTACGAAGAAAGCAACTCTGTGGTTGTCGAACCGCATTTCAGAGTTGTCGCGCCAAGCACAACTCGCCGACACGGCGGTGCAACAATATAAGGCCGAGCACAACATCACGACGACGGCCAACGGGACGTCTGTTGTTGAGCAACAAATTGCTGATATCAATAGCCAATTGATCCTGGCCAAAACAGATCTCGCCGAAAAGCAGTCGAATTACGGTCGCTTGTCTGAAATGGCGAAAGTGGGTCGCGCCTCGGATTCGGCACAGGTTCTGGCATCGCCTTTGATCGCTACGTTACGCTCGCAAGAGACCGTATTGAATGGCCAGATGGCGGATCTGTCGAACAAATATGGTCCGCGGCACCCCAAAATTCTTGATATGCAGGCGCAAAAAACCAATCTCGACACCAAAATCAACGAGGAGGTTCAGCGCGTCGTCGTGTCGAAAAAAAATGAAGTTGAGGCGGCTCAGGCGCACGTCAGTTCATTGCAGCAAAGCTTACAGCAACTCGAGACCCAAGGGGCCGGTCAAAATAAGGCCGAAGTGCAGTTGACAGCGTTGCAGTCAGCAGCGACCTCGTCCCGCTCGATGTACGAGGCGTTTTTGGGACGCCTTAACCAGTCCCAGGGACGCGAAGGTATTCAAGCTCCCGATGCCCGCGTCATTTCCAATGCGGAAGTCCCAGTGTCGCCTAGCTATCCGCAAACCGCTTTGGTGATCGGTCTTTCGATCCCAGCGGGTCTGCTTCTCGGTTTCGCTTTGGCCTTTGGTGCGGAGCGCCTAGATGCGGGTTTTCGAACAACTTCGCAGCTCGAAAGCTTGCTCGGTGTGCCAGTCCTCGCGACGGTGCCTGAGGTCCTCGGCACCGAAAAGGGTGTGATTACGAACGCGACTGATTTCATTCTGGATAGACCAACGTCTTCGTTCGCAGAAGCGGTTCGAGGGTTACAATTGGGTATTGGCTTGTCACGGATCGATGACCCACCCAAGGTCATTATTGTGACGTCGTCGGTGCCAGGCGAAGGCAAAACCACACTCGCTGTAAGTTTGGCCCGTATGGCGGCACGTAGCGGCAAAAAAACTGTGATCGTAGACGGCGATTTGCGTCGTCCTACTCTCGCCAAGGTTATTGGCGGTGAATACCAAAACGGCATCGTTGAGGTCCTGTTGGACAAGTTGCCGCTCGACCAGTGCCTCGGACGAGATCCGCGTTCAAATGTCTACGTACTGCCTTGTCTGGTGGCCCCTGCTAGTCCCGCCGATATCTTGGCGTCGGACGCTATGGCGAACCTAGTCAAGAACCTTGAGCAATGTTTTGACCTTGTGATCATCGACTCGGCGCCTGTACTACCGGTCAACGATACGAAGATTTTGAGCCGCTTGGCTGATGCGGTGCTGTTCGTTGTCCGCTGGGAGCGGACGCCGCGTGAAGCGACGGTAAGTGCGATGCGCGCTCTAACAGATGCGCATGCGGTTGTCGTCGGTGTCGCGCTGTCGCGCGCGGACAGCGAGCGTTTCCGCTATTACAGTTACGGCTATCAGAGCTATTCTAGTTACAGCAAATACTACGGCGAATGATCTACGCAGCGCGGATGAGCGTCGAACACGGCCGCCGATGACCCGATTTTCGCAGGCCATTGTCAACGTTGTATTGCTATTGCTGGCCATTGCGTCGGGATGGTTCGCAATACCGCATTGGCGAGATGGCGTGGCGATTGGCGACGCAATTCCGGTTCCGGCTTACATGGTCGCCCAAATTCCCATGCCAAAATTGGCCTATGACGACGCCGTGCACGCGTTGGGCCGTGCCGACCCAGAGAATGGCTGGGCACACATTGCTCGGGCTGAGGCCGCACGGCAGTATGGTGGGGCACCGCAGACACAAATTTCCGAAATCGAGCGAGGCTTAAGCCTTACGCCTGCGTCATCGCGTGGCTGGACCCTGCTGTCGGAAGCTTGGCTTCCGACTGACCAAAGGCTGGCTGCAAAAATGCTATCCCAGGCCTTACTGCTTGGTCCAAACGATTTTTGGCTCATCGGTCCAAGGGTGCAGGATGCGGCGGTGCTATGGCCCTATCTGGATCAGGATAGCAAAGACCTAGCGCTGGCGCAGACCAGAATGCTTTGGGAAGTGCCGGTTTTGCGCGGTCAACTTCGCGTTCTTCTGCGCTCCGCAGATGGGGTCAATCTAGCATCGCGGGCATTCAAGAACCGACAGGAAGAAGTGCGGCAGATGAACCGTTGGCTGTCGCTCGATCGTCAGCGCGAAGCGACCATGCCATGAATCGTCGGCGACGCACATGAACAACCTCCTCGATAGATCTGCTGGGACATCGTTCGTCAAAATGTTCTTCCGAACGATGCGATACGCGACGGTGTGGATCTATATAGCGATATTGGCATGGTCTCCTTTCCCGTTGGGGGGAGCAGTCAGTTGGGCTGCGAGCCTTCAGCAAATTCTGATTGCCGGTTGTGGCGTTCTCTGGGGACTTGCGAGCCTAGGCAGCGGCAACGAAACTTGGACGAATATTCGCTTTGTCCGCATTCCTTTGGTCTTAGCCATTGCGGTACTGGCGTGGGCCTGGATTCAGACATTGCCGATTGTGCCTGCATCATGGGCGCATCCCTTATGGGCGATGACATCGGATATACTCGGCCGGCCCACAACGCCCGTCATCTCGCTTAACCCGTGGCATACCAAGGCCCAAATACTTAGTCTCCTTAGTACGGTGTTGGCGTGCTGGCTGGCATTCGCTATGGCGCAGCAGGCCAAAATCGCTGCAATTTTGTTGAACGGGATAATTACGATTGGGGCGCTCTACGCGCTCTATGGCTTCGCTCTTATTCTACTAGGAACTGGTCAAGAGGAAATTTTCTATGCCGTGCCCCGCCAGCGGGGCCTCATTGCTGGACCGTTCATGCTGCATAACAGTTATGCAACCTATTGTGGTCTTGCGGCAGTCGCGGCCATCACAAAATTATTCGGCGTGGGAAGCCAGAGTGTTGTCTCTACCCGCGGGCCACGCCAGCTGGGTTTGACGCTCATTCAGTTTGCGACGGGGCGTGGTGCCTTCTTGCTGGTGGCGGCCCTGCTATGTCTCGCCGGCGTAGTGGCATCGGCCTCGCGAGCAGGCTTTGCGGCAACTTTGTGCAGCTTGCTGGTGCTGACACTTTCTGCACTTCTGGTGAGGCATCGCAATGGGGGGCACCGTTGGATGGGGACAGCCGCCGTAGTGGCGACGCTACCTCTACTTTTCTTGGTTCTCTTTAGCGGTGAAACGCTCAACGACCGCATCAGTCTGTTGCTTGATTCGGGGACAACCGACACGGTGCGTCTGACTCTATGGGCCGCTGCCAAGCATATGATAACGGATGCGCCATGGCTGGGCTTGGGTCTGGGCACCTTCCAGGATGCATATCCGCTGTATGCGACCCAGGTTCTGCCTTTCGTCATGGACAAGGCACACTGCGATTACTTGGAGTTTGCGGCGGGGATCGGCATCCCAGCGGCAGTAGCCTGGTGGCTAGCGATCGCGTGGCTCGTAATGCTTTGTTTGCGCGGCGTGCGAAACCGACACCGTGATCGCCTCTATCCCCTGATCGCCATTGCGGCGACAACCCTGGTTGCCATTCACTCCACAGTCGACTTCAGCCTACAGTTGCCAGCTGTCGCGATCCTCTATGCCACGTTGCTCGGGTTGGGAGCCGCGCAAGCCTTCCCCAGAACGCCGTATGCCAACAGCACAGGCATCAGGGTCAATGTTTGAACGGAAAATGCTGACGGTCGTGGCAGGACTAGGGTTAAATCTCCGACGTCTGCAATAAGTTTTATCAAATGCATTTATCGAGAACCGGTCGCATTAATACTATCCAATCGAAGTACTCGAAACTACCATCGCGATTACTGTTTCAATTAGTAGTCGATTCTTCACGACGTTGAACTTCTTCGGATTTTTCCGAAATAGTGCAAGCTTTTTGAGAGAAACTAAGTTCTAATAATAATAAGGCGCTCAAAAGCGTCGCTTGGGGCGGATACTCCTGACGGGCTGTTCTGTGTTGTCATGGTCCAGGCGTTCTTGGATCATCTGACAGTGTTGCTTAGACAAAGGAGTATAGTTGTGGGTGTTTGGACCTCCCCTTCAAAAAAAATGGATTCTACGGCTGAAGCCACAAATGCAGCCCGCGCCGGATCCTTGGGTGGCGGTCGGCCTATATCCGGTATTGCCCGGGATATCCCCCACGATTTGCGCCTCTATCAAAGTGATGTGCAGGCGCGTCGCCAGAATCGTATGGCGGTTTTCACAGCACAGCTTCTGGCTGACGCGGCGGCCTTGAGTGCATCCATCGCCTTTGCCGGTGTTTTGTCGTGGTGGTTGAGTGTTCAGGTTTTCCACACCAGCTATTTGGCTTTTGACAGCACTGACCTACAGCATCGCCTTTGGTTGTGGTCCTATCTGGCGATAATCCTGTGTTGCTGGTTTAGTATGACGGGGGTCTATACCGCCCGCCGGCCTCTCCAAGAGGATGTGAAACACACCGTCACGGCGCTTCTCGTGATGTTGATGATCGATGGTTTCATTGAATTCGCAAGCAAAGAGCATTTTTCGCGCCTATGGGTGATGTTGGTCTGGCCGATTGCGGCTGCAGCCATTCCCTTGGCGCGCATCGCGGTGCGGCGAATTCTAAACAAGTTTGGCTACTGGCATGTGGGCGCGGCCGTGTTGGGGAGTGGTCCACATTACGCTTCTGTGGCGCATTCCCTTGAGGTGGACAACTACGTCGGCTACACGGTCGCCTATCATACGAAGTTGTTGCCTGCGCCAGAACTACCGCTATCGCAACTTGCTACGATGATGGCAGCCAATATGCGGCTGCGCGGTGCCGAGACGGCAATTCTCGTTCCGAGTGTCGCCGAAATGCCCGAGCTAGATCGCATCATCGATGCGCTTAACCTCAGTCTGATTCCCTACATTTTGATCCCACCGGTTCAGCGTTTGCCGTTTGCCGGTCTGTCCATTCAGGCGGTTCTGAATTCCGGGGCAATTCTTATGACGTCCCGCAACGGCCTGATGTCGCCAGTACGTCAGGGCGTGAAGCGAATATTTGACCTACTCGTGGCCTCAGCCCTTCTGGTTTGTCTAATGCCGTTGTTGTTGGTAATTGCGGGATTGGTTGCAGCAAGCGGTGGCCCGATCCTCTATGGCCACCAACGTATTGGGCGCGGTAATCGGCCCTTCGGTTGCCTCAAATTTCGTTCGATGGCAGTGAATTCGCAGCAGATCCTCGCCGATTTGCTCGCCCGGGATCCCGAGGCCGCAAAAGAATGGCGGCAAAATTTCAAACTGCTCAATGATCCGCGCATCACGATGGTCGGCAAGTTCTTGAGGAAAACTAGCCTCGACGAGTTACCCCAGCTGTTGAACGTTTTGCGTGGCGATATGAGTTTAGTTGGTCCCAGGCCGGTGATTGCCGAGGAGTTGCGACTGTATTACGGCGAAAACGCTTTCTATTACCAATTGGTCCGCCCGGGCATCACCGGTCTGTGGCAGGTTAGCGGACGTAGCACAACCAGTTATGAACGTCGGGTTTTTCTCGACACCTGTTATGTGCGCAACTGGAGTCTTTGGACCGATTTATCGATTCTGTTTTGCACCATTCCCTCGGTTATCGGAGGGGACGGCGCCCATTGACGAGGCCGCGTAGGCCGTCAGCGCTTTTGTTAGGCGCGATCGGCAGTACGCGGGTTCAATGAAGTGAACTTCACCGCGATCTCGCCGGTCGGTTAAATTCTTAAATGCGTTCATGTCACGGGATTGGCAAATGCTTGTTGGGTCTGCCTTGTCAGAATCCGAAACGGATTTGAACGATGAATTAGAACAAGAAGCGCGTTGGTATGTCGTCCAATGTCAGTCACATTCTGAAGCGCGCGCCATTTTCCATCTCGAGAGGCAGGGCTATCATGTCTATTGCCCGCGCACGGAAAAGATCATCCGCCACGCCCGCAAGGCGACGAAAGCACTCGTGCCGCTATTTCCGCGGTATTTGTTTTTGCGCCTCGATCCGAAGCGTGACCGCTGGCACAGTATTCGCGGCACGCGCGGTGTTGTGCGGGTAATCTCTGCCGGAAATCTGCCGCAACCGGTGCCGCGTGGTGTAGTCGAGACACTTCAATTGGAAATGAATGGCGCGCCAGAGAGCTCCACGGCGCTGCTGAAAGTCGGCCAAGCCGTCTGGATTGCGGACGGGCCATTTGCCGGCATTGTGGGCGTTTTACAGCAACTCGACGAAAAGGGACGGGTCAACGTTTTGCTCGAATTGCTCGGACGGTCTGTATCAGTGTCTTTGGACAGCGAAGACCTTGCCGCCGTGGCGTGAAGGCTTCGCGCCACGCCACAACCTAACAGATGTAATGGGTGAATGTTCAATTCACCTGGTCTGCGGTAGCGTGGACGAAGTGTTGTGGCCTTTACTGATAAACCGTGACGCACGCCTATTTGAGGTACCGCTCTGTTCGGATTGCCAATCTGAGTTGGCGAGAATCCAAGCAAATGCCATCGAAATATAAAGACCCGGATCGATGATTGTGGCTGCCAAATACCCCATAGCAAGAGCGACTGACAAACCCGATTTTGCAGCCCAATGAAACTGGCGCGCGATAGGGTCTCCAGCCGAGGGTCTGCGCAAGTAGGAGATGAGGAGTTGCCCCGTCATGGTCACAATGCCGATGATCCCAAGGTTGCTGGCGATTGCGGCCGGCCAACTCGAAACGCGGTCACCGCCTGTTCCAATACCAATACCCCAACTGTCCCAAAAGGCTTTGTAACCCATGCTCGTCCAGAAATTACGCTGCGCGTAGGACTCCGTGTGGACCTTTTTAAATACCGCCTGATCAATGAGATGAATCGGCATATCGAAGACGTTCGGCCAGAATACCAACAGGGCACAGACACCCAAAATGGCAACGCCAGCCGCGCCCATGGCAAGATAATTGTCCCGGATACCACCGTAAGCGCTGCTCCCCATAATTACGCTGAGACTGATCCAGGCGATCGTCACCAGAATTCCAGCATAGGCCGTGGACGACGCGGCGGCGGCCGCAAGGAAGAACAGCAATGCGACGATGCCTGGCGCGAACCACCGCTTGAGCATGCCGTCACCAAGCGTTGCATAGGAAAAATACAGGATGCACGCCAGTGTCGCGGTGGTTGCACCAAAAGCCGATGCTTCTGGGAATGCGCCCGTAATTCGTCCGACATCACCCAGTGTTGTATAACCCACGATTGCGTAGGTGCCGTTGCGAAGGATATCGAGACTGGCTTTCGCCCCAAGCCAATCGATCACTCCGGTAACAATCAAAACGGACGCGCCGCAAAGCATTGCTTTTATCAACGTCTGCCGACGAGCCTTGAAATCGCCGCTCCGGAAGTAGCCAACCATAGCGAGCGCAAACAGCAACGACAACAACGTATAAGCCGCTTGAGTAAAGTTGGCGGTTGTCGGACCCAACGGCACGGCCTTGTCCTGGACCACCATCCGCATCGGCAAAACCCAGATTCGGTTGGCAAATATTCGCGGACAGATATAGGCCGAAATGACAGCATACAAAGTAAACAACGTGAACAGACCAAGACCTTTAACATCCGTCGCACAGCGCCACATGATGCGCCGGCTATCACGTTGCTTCGCCGTCTTGGCAACAAAAATTGCGCTGGCAACGGTTAATGGCAAAATCGTACTACCAAAGCTCATGGATGGATCGACGACAGCCAGCGCCCCGAATGGCAGGCACAACCAAGGTAAATATACGTATAAGGCACTGCGCGATAACAGAGCCCAAATTGCCAAAATCCAAAATACCGCTGCAGGTATCGTCATGCCGTGCTCACAATTTGGGTACACATCTGTGCGAATGCACAGCTAATATTATTAGATGATGGCCTAAAACGAAGAGCGCGCAAGTACAAGAATTACGGACAACTAACGTACCGATCCAGAGCACAGGGAATACATGCCAACGACCTCTCCCGATATACTGCGGCGCCTGCTATTGCTGAACGTCAAGTATAGCTCCAACCTGGGCGACGCTGTCTTGGTTGAATGCCTTGAACACGAGCTGGGAAGGCACTGTTTTTCCGCGTCTTCATTCGATCTCGCAGGGCGAAGTCACAATGATACGACGTCCGCCAAGCGAAAATTTATCCTCGACGCCTTGCAACGATTGCCGGTAGTCCTGCGCCGTACGGCCACATATCTCGCCCTGACCTATCTAGTAAAAAGCAAAATCCAGCCTCTGTTTCGGCGCGCGCTGCGCAATTGCGATGGCGTCGTGCTGGGTGGGGGGAACCTGCTTTCCGACATCGATCTCAATTTTCCAACGAAGATCGAGGCGGTATTGCGGGAGGCCAAACGGGCAAAAGTCCCTGTTGCGATATTCGGCGTCGGCGTTAGTGATGACTGGACACCCCAGGGAGAGCGATTGTTTCGTGCCGCTTTTGAAGGGCTGAACTTAGTGCATGTATCCGTGCGTGACGAGCGTTCGAAGGAAATCTGGGATCGCCGGCTAGGTTCCATCGCGCCAGCTGCCACTGTTGGCCGTGATCCCGGGCTACTCGCCAGCGCCTTGTGGCGCAGTGAGGCGCATGCCCCTCGTACGGCACCTGTTGTCGGACTTTCGGTGATGAGTCCAGTAGCGCTCAAATACCACTCCGATACGGATTTGCCAGGCAATGATGTCATCCGGCGCTGGAATGTGGCTCTCGTTTACGCGCTGGTAGATGCAGGGTATCATGTCAATCTGTTCACCAACGGCAGTTCAGAAGACGACGCCTGCCTGCGATTGTTGGCACTGGCGATCAGCGGTGACAGTAATATCATGGCTTCGGTAACGGTCTCCGAAAGGCCTCTAACTGCCGAAAAGCTGGCACAGCTCATTGCTAGCTGCGATGTCGTGATCGCCAATCGCCTCCATTCCAACATCGTGGCCTATTCTTTTGGAATCCCTAGTATAGGACTGAGTTGGAATACAAAATTGAACAGCTTCATGACCTCTGTGGGGCGTGGCGAATACCTACTCGACACGGGCAAGGCGTCCATTGCGCATGTGGTCTCCATGACGGCGCAGGCGCTGAACACTGGTGTTGATCTCGACGAGAGGAGTCGTGTTCTCGAAGATACGAAAAATTCGGTGACAATGCTGGCGGGCGAATTGCAGCGAGCACTCGCTATGTCCGCAAAGGAGCTCCCATGATGGAGAACAGCACTGTGCTGGACCGAGTCGTCGTAATTAACGACTTTTCGATTGCACGCGGAGGCGCTACCGCGCTGGCGTTGTTGTCGGCCTTTGGCCTGGCACAGCGGGGCGTGCCCGTGACCTATCTTTGCGGGGACGCCGCCAGCAATGCGGATTTTCCCAGCCATGGCATTGAAGCTATTGGCCTGGGCCACAAGGCGCTCTTAGAATCTGAATCGAGCGCCGCTGTGCGGGGTCTCTATAACCTCGATGCGGCGCGCCTGCTCGCGCAGTGGATCGAGCAACATGACACATCGTCAACGATGTACCATCTGCACAATTGGGCTCACATTCTTTCGCCTGCCATCTTCGGTCCCCTCAAATCGGTGAAAGGTCGGGTCGTTCTTTCGACCCATGATTTCTTTCTGACCTGTCCAAATGGCGCTTATATGAATTATCCGCGCGGCACACCCTGTGCTCTGCGGCCGCTCTCCTCAAGTTGTCTGTTGGCCAATTGCGACAAGCGCAATTACGCCCACAAGTCCTGGCGCGTTCTGCGGCAGGCTTTTCGTGAATCAATCTATCATCTGCGCGAACAGCAGCCGAAGATCCTGGTTCTTCACGGCGGTATGCGCAGTTATTTGGAGAGGGGTGGTGTGCCGGCAAACTGCATCGATGTCCTGCTCAATCCCATCACACCTTTCACCGAACAGCGGATTCAAGTTGAGGGCAACCGAGAGTTCTTGTTTGTTGGCCGGCTCGACTACGAAAAGGGGGCGGATCTAGCCGCTGCGGCGGCGCGAGAAGCTAACGTACCTTTGCAAATTGTTGGCGATGGCCCGCTTCGTGCGACTCTTGAAGCGCAGTATCCCGAAATGACGTTTCACGGCTTTTTATCGAAAGCCTCGATTCGAGAATTGGCGGTAGCAGCTCGAGCTTTGGTAATGCCGACACGCTATCCCGAACCATTTGGTCTTTCTGCGGTTGAGGCCTTATGGAGCGGCCTACCCGTGGTGCTGCCAAAGTCATCGTTTCTTGCGCCAGAGGTTGACGCGTTAGGGGCCGGTATCTTGTTCGACGCGGGTGATCAGCCGGGGTTGGCCAGGGCCATGCGGCACATTGCGGATGACGTCGACCATGCTCGCGGCATGAGCGAAATTGCATTTACTCAAACACGTGCACTCGCAAACACACCTGAAAGTTGGATCGTAAAGCTTCACGAACAGTATTGCAGAATGATAGATAGACACTAAGGGGGAAATTGATGGCAAGTAGAACAATGTTATTCTCTATACCGACAGCTACGAACGGAAGCCGTCGATCAAATTTTGATTCCCCAGAATGACGGTGGAGTGGTCTATAAACGGACGATTTCGTGGCCAGACACTTTCAGGCGTACAGCGCGTTGCCGCTGCTTATCTTAGACACCTGAAAAGTCCGCACACGGTGTTGATGCCGAGGCGCCCCATCAGCGGCGTTAAGGCTCATTTGTGGGAACAAATTGTGCTGCCCCAAATGACCGGAGGCAGACCACTATGGAGTCCATGCAATACCGGACCGTTGGCAGTAACGCGACAAGTCGTAACGATCCACGATGCAGCGGTGTTCGATCACCCTGAATGGTTCTCCCATGGCTTCGTCAGGCTCTATAATTTGTTGCTCCCGCCTCTCGCCAAGCGATGCCTTCGTGTTGTGACTGTATCGGAGTTTTCCCGCATCAGGCTGGCGCAGCGGCTAGGCATTGACGTCAAGCGGATCGATGTCATTTGGAACGGTGTCGATAAGAATTTTGCACCTCACTCGAGTGCAGAAATTGATGTCGTAAAGAACGCAGTTGGTATAGGTGGAGCGCGCTATTTTGCATCTCTGTCTACTCTGGAGCCGCGCAAGAATTTGTCATTGGTATTGCGCGCTTGGCAGTTGGCGCAGCCATTTCTACCAAAGGACATGAAGCTGTTGATCATTGGAAAAAAGGGGGCGGCTTCCGTGTTTAGGGAAGATCGTTGCGTCGATACCAATATCGAGAACGTAGTTTATACAGGTTATCTGAGTGAGAAGATGCTACCCGCTTTGCTCGGCGGAGCCGAAGCTGTGCTCTATCCTAGTCTGTACGAGGGTTTCGGTTTGCCAGTGGTTGAGGCAATGGCATGTGGTGCGCCAGTGATGACCACCCGTCTGGCCAGTCTTCCCGAAATTGCCGGCGATGCGGCCATTTATGTCGATGCCGAAGATCCGCAAAGTCTCGCCGATCAACTCATCTGTATGGCCAAAAGTGCCGATTTCCGCAGTGAATATTCTGGTCGTGGTATCGAGCGCGTGAAGCTGTTTTCCTGGCCGGAGGCAGCAAAACGCATGGATGCTATCCTCACGTCCTTGGCATAAAACAAAAATAGGATCGACATTGAAAGTTGCAATCATCCATTACTGGCTCGTCACGATGCGTGGCGGCGAACGTGTGCTTGAAAGAATTTGTCGGCTCTATCCGCAGGCTGATATTTTCACCCATGTCTATGACCCCACTGCGATGTCGCCTCTGTTGCGGTCGAAAAACATCAAAACGACGTTCATCCAACAACTTCCTTTTGCGACCAAATTGTATCAGAAGTATCTGCCATTGATGCCGATGGCGTTGGAAGAGCTAGATCTCTCCGACTACGACCTCGTCATCAGCGCAGAAGCTGGTCCAGCTAAGGGGGTAATCCCTCGACCCGACGCGACGCATCTCTGCTATTGTCATTCACCAATGCGCTATATTTGGGATCAATATCACACCTATAAGTCCTCTGCTGGATTGTTGACCCGCTTATCGATGCCGTTGATCGCACACGGGTTACGCCAGTGGGACGTCAGTACGGCAGCCCGCGTCGATACTTTCGCTGCAAATTCGCAATTTGTTGCCCAACGAATTCGCAAATATTATCGTCGAGAGGCGACGGTGGTTCACCCGCCGGTAAGTGTGGATCTGTTTGCGCCCGCCACGGATCTCGATTCCTATTTTCTCTGGGTAGGTCAGCTGGTACCCTACAAGGGATGTGACATTGCGATTGAGGCCTTCAACCGGTTAAAGTTGCCATTGCTGATTGTTGGTGACGGCGCGCAAAAGGCTCGGCTGAAACGCATGGCCGGCAGCACTATCCGTTTCGCGGAAAACATGTCTCTGGATCAGTTGCGCAATGCGTATGCCCGCGCCCAAGCATTGATATTCACCGCCAAAGAAGATTTCGGCATAGTGCCGCTCGAGGCACAAGCCAGCGGTCGACCTGTTATCGCTTACGGTGCCGGTGGTGCACTCGAAACCGTACAAAATAGTGAAACCGGACTCTTTTTCTACGAACAAACCGCTGATTCACTGGTGGAGGCCGTTGAGCGCTTTGTCGGTTGGAAACCGCATTTTGATCCGGCAAGAGCGATAGCCAATGCCCAGAACTTTCGCCCAGAGTTGTTCGACGAAAGATTCCGCGCTTTGGTCGAGTCGGCTATGGCCCAAAATGGTCAGCGGCCTGACAGCATATCTGCATTGTTGACATGAAAGTCCACATGAGCGAACCGATCTACATCAACGGCAAATTTTACGCTGGAAAACATAACGGCGTTCACCGTGTGGCAGACCGTTTGGTACGTGAAATTGACAGTTTGGCAGCAGAGGAATGGGGCGGTCGGAAATGGGACCTGCGGCTCCTCATTCCCAAGCGCCGGCGTTTTTCTCCAGAAGTTTCGACGGCTCGGGTCATTGAGCAGGATATGGGGCATACCCAGTTCTGGGAACAGGGAATTCTGCCGTTCGCTGCCTCGGATGGACTTTTGGTCAATCTTGCAAATTTGGCGCCACTGCTACATCGGCGCAAAGTGATGCTCATTCACGACGCCCAGTTCTTTCTGTCGCCGGAATCCTATTCCCTGCATTTCAGTGTCGGCTATCGCGTTTTGACGCCAATAATGGCGCGTACGAGTTTGTCCGTGCTAACTATTTCCAATTATTCACGGGAGATGCTGGCTGTATTCGGAATTTCGGCCTGGGACAAAACCAGCCTGATTTTCAACGGCGTTGATCACATTTTGGAATATGCCGAGAAGACTGACGTGATCGCCCGTCATGGGCTCAAGCTGGGCGAATATACGATTCTGTTTGGCTCGACGGCTATCTATAAAAATATTGATGTGGTGCTTAAAGCCTTTTCGCGTTATGCGCCGTCCGGGGTGTCATTGGTGATCATCGGCGAGGGGGAGGAGCGGTTGCGGGCCGCGGGACACGTTCCGCCGCCAGGTGTAATATTTGTTGGCCGTGTAAATGACGGTGAGCTGCGCGCCTTGTACCAGTCCGCTTTGTGTCTGCTTTTCCCTTCGCGTACGGAGGGCTTCGGCTTGCCGCCGCTGGAGGCCATGCTGTGTAGTTGTCCGGCTATCGTAGCGCCAGCTGGCGCCCTTCCGGAAATGTGCCGCGATGCTGTGCTCTACGCCAATGTCGATGATGCTGAAGGGTGGTCGGCTCAAATCTTGGCGCTGAAAAACAACGCAGCTTTGCGAGCCGAAAAAATCGAACGTGGTCGCGAGCGGGCGCTGGCATTCACTTGGAGAAAGGCGGGAGAGGGGCTGATGAATGTCTTGCTTTCGCAGAGCTCAAAAGCTGCGGGACGTGCTTTGCCCGTGAAAGACAAAACGGCATGAAGATTGCTCTTGTCATTGCGTCTCGTGGGCGCCCGCAATTGCTCGCCGCGGTGCTCCGCCATTGGGCCGAACAAAGCTGTGTGCCGAACTGCAGGGTGATCTCCCTCTCATCGCCAGGAGATATCGAAGAGCTGTCTGACGGACTTGTTGAAATGGTTCTGGTTGGTACAGCCGGCCTATGTCTGCAGAGAAACCGTGCCCTGGACGCGTTGATGCCCAGCGACACCGAGATCGTTATCTTCGTCGATGACGATTACATTCCATCCCGGAATTTTGTGCAAAACGTCTCAGAATTGTTTTCCCACCATCACGATATCGCTGTTGCCACAGGGAAAATGCTGGCTGATGGCGTCACGTGCGGCGGTATCGACTATACGGCGGCTGTTCGCATGGTTGAAAAATACGACGCGATGCCGGAAGAGCCGCCCTGGGTCATGGTCGATCGCGGCGGTGGTTATGGTTGCAACATGGTCATTCGCTGGTCAGCTAATCGTACGATCCGCTGCGACGAGCGACTTCCGCTCTATGGTTGGCAGGAGGATGTCGATTATACCCGGCAATATTTGAGTTATGGCCGGATCGTAGACACCAACGCGTTTGCAGGCGTTCATATGGGATCCCAAGGTGCGCGCAGTCCGGGCAAGCGGCTGGGCTATTCCCAAATAGTCAATCCGGTCTACCTCATGCGTAAAGGTACTATGCCCGCATGGTTGGGTATAAAGATCATGATCAACAATGTGCTGGCCAATTTGCGGGGCACAATGCTAGGCGACGCGAAGGTCGATCGCGGCGGGCGGCTCAAAGGTAATCTGCTTGGTATAGCGCATATTTTGTTGGGACGCTTGATGCCGGAATATGTACTAAAATTATGATGCATCGTCAAAATGTTGAAGTTCGTAACCCGAGTAAAGCGAGTTGTCCGTGAAAATTGCTCTGATCATTGCGTCTCGTGGTCGACCAGCTCTACTTGCCTCGGTCCTTGGGCATTGGGCGGCGCAAAGCCGACCCCTTGACCAACGCATAATTTCCCTTTCGTCTAGCGAAGATGCTGGTGATTTGGCAGTGGGGCTCGTTGATAACACCGTCATTGGGCCTGCCGGGTTATGTATGCAGCGCAACCGTGCCTTGGACGCGTTGACGCCCACCGGGGCTGATCTCGTGATATTTGCCGATGATGATTACATCCCGTCACGTGATTTCGTGCGTGAAGTGGAAGTTCTCTTTGGTGGCAATTCCGATATCGTTGTCGCTACAGGTAATGTATTGGCTGACGGGGTTACGAGCGGTGGCATCGCGTATACAGATGCAATTAAGTGTGTGTCAGACTACGACGCAAAGTGGGCTGGAAAAAACTCTGAAATTTCGGACACAACAGGTGCCTATGGCTGTAATATGGTCATCCGTTGGTCCGCGGATTGTACGATACGCTGCGATGAGCGATTGCCGCTCTATGGCTGGCAGGAAGACATAGATTACTCACGGCAGTATCGAGAGTATGGCCGTATTGTGCATACGGACGCATTCGCCGGAGTTCATATGGGTTCGCAAGGTGCTCGCAGTCCGGGGAAACGGCTCGGGTATTCCCAAGTTATCAATCCGGTTTATCTAATCCTAAAGGGAACGATGCCGGCTCGCTTCGGATTGCGGCTCTTGGTCCGCAATATCCTCTCTAATATCCGTGGAGCAGTTCTAGGAGATGCCCATATCGATCGCTTTGGGCGGCTGAACGGCAATCTACTGGCTCTGCGCCACTTGTTGTTGGGACGCGTACGGCCGGAACACGTTCTCAGCTTATGAAAATGTGTCAATAGTGGGCAATCAGCAAAGTCGCTTGAGTGAATTCACCCCATATGGTGCTCGTTGAGGCATTGGCGCAACGAGAGCTATTTCAACATAGTCGAACGAAGTGATGACGGAAAACAACAACGATTTGGGCACGGCACCGCAAACGGATTCCGCGGCCTCCCAGCGCCGATTACGCATTGCCATCGTGCTAGCGCGGCCGTACCAAACGTTCCAAGGCGGTGACGGCGCATATGTTGATGCTGTCGTCCGGCACTTGAGCAATGAAGGTCACGATATCTGTGGTTTGACCTCTTCGGTGATGCGTGGACGGCTGAGGCCGGTTGCCAATTTGATTTATGCCAAATTTCTGCGCCCCGGGTGGAGATTGCGCGGTACCGTGGCACTGGGGTCGCGGCGCATTCTTGTGTCTCCCATATTGATGTTACAGGCCCTATACGATTTCGTGAAAGCGTTACGCGAAAAGCGTTTGGCGCCTTCTTGGTTGTGGCAAGCCGAGTTCGGTGAGGTGTTGTGGCTTAACGCCCAGCTGCAAATGTTTCGACCGGACGTCACAATATTCTGCTTTGAGTCGGTGGCGATGATTCCGCAAATGCGGCACACAGGTGCCAGCTTGGCGCTCGTTGGTTTTCTGCCGAACCGCGGTTATGAAATCGGCACGCCTGGCGTCGCGACAGTCCAGTCCGAAGAAAGTCTACCACCCGGGCTGAGAGAGGGACTTCTGGCCGCTGGTGCCGTCGGGCTGAACAACGTGAATGATCACACCTGGTGGCAGACGAATCCGAACACGCATAATCGAGCGATTTTCGTTGGGATGTGCCCAAAGCCATTCGTGCCCGTGGCTGACAGTGATGAAGATGTTGTGCTGTTCGTTGGCAACAAGACGGCGCCGAATATAGCGGGCTTAGGGTGGTTCCTAGAAAAAGTCTGGCCCCGAATTCTCACCCAGCGGCCTGGCACACGCCTGCGCGTGGTGGGGCGTGTGGCGGACTGGGTAAAGGAAAGTTACGCAGGCGTCGAGCTTATCGGCAAGGTCGATGACATTGGTGAAGAGTATCGCCGGGCGAAGCTTGTGGTAGTGTCCCTCACAAATGGTAGTGCGGGTGTGAAAACCAAGCTTATAGAAGCTGTTGCGCATGGTCGCCCGTTCGTAGCAACAACTGTTGCCATTGAGCCCGAGCATCGCGACTGCCTTATCGGAGCTGGTTTCGTTGAAGACGAGCCTGTGGGGTTCGCACAATCCGTCGTGACCCTTCTAACGGACGACAAAATTCGGCAAGCGAAGCAGATCGGTGCCAAGGTTGTTTACGATGCCCTGTTTTCTCCCGCAGCTGCCTATAGCGATTTAGACCACTGGATGCAGAGTTTGGCGGCAAAAAATTAGAGCACCTGCAGGTGGCGGAGGCGAATTCTCGCATTGGGTATCCGAACCTGCGCCAGCTTAAGGCGCCGCCATGCTGTCTAGCATCGTACGAAAACGGCCCACCAGATGGGCGTCTTCCAAGTCACGTGCCGTGACGAATTCCGCACTGTGCTCATCGGAATAAAGCGCGATGTCGCCCATTTTCGAGATTACGCGGTCGTATAGGATGTACTCGGCGCCAAAACGGAAATGTTCACCCCGCTGCGATTCCACTTTGATCTTGTTATAGAGGTCGCTGGTAAATTTGAAGTGCAACAGGGCGACTGTTTCTTCGGCATATACGGGCGTGGGTGGTTCTACCAAGGAATGCGAGTTCTGGTAATCGCCATGTCCGCATTTCGTGATCGGTGTTTTGCCAAGAGCGGGCATCTGAGCAGGATAGTTCTCAATTACCTTACGGCGAAATCGCGCCGGGACATATTTCAATATCCGGTCCAATTGCCCTCGGATAAGATAATCAATCCAGTTTGTTTTCAGTTCCTTGGCGACGGACGACAACAATCGTAGCCGGGGTCCGCCAACCACTTCTAATACGTCCCGCCGCTTCTCCCAGGGCTTGAGTGGCATTCTCCGAAAACGATAGGATCTGTCGAAGTACCGACATACTTTAAGAAGATCGGTCCCGGCGTCGGCAGTAGACGCGCCATTTCGCGAATACATGTCCAGCATAAATCCAAAGACGGCGTTGGAGTTTTTTCCCATCGCCGCAATAAAGTCGGCGGCCGAACGGTTTGGCCATCCCGAATATACGATGTACTCGTCAGCATCTGCGTAGATTGTCCATGTATCAGGCGGTAATACACGCCTGACGTCATTTATCCACTCCATGCCGAAGTTCGCTGCGAGAAATGATTCACTAGTTTGCAGTGCTGTGACGTCGGGTTGGTCCATCAAATACTGATAGGTTCCATCGCTGGACCCGTTATCGATGATGATGAATTCCGTAATGCCGATAGACCGGTAATGCTTTAGCCAGTTCGGAATTCTGGTGAATTCGTTGCGAAAAACAGCGAGGACGACGGCCGGGCCGGAGGACTTGAATTGGCGTCTGACGATTTCGAGCTGTTCTGTATTCATCGGTAGGATGGCTTTTCCTCGTTCGCTTTGGCTCAAAACATAATATCAAAGGAAGCCATAGCAACTCGAACATTTCAAGAGCGCACACTGTGTCTTCGCGTTCGTAAGCGGTGATTCTGATGACATGCAATTTGAACCCGAGCGGGTATCGTAAATGCGGAGGCTTAGCGGCGAATTAGCAGTCGCCGTACATTTCCCATATCCGTAAACAGGGCGCGCCGTTCGAAAAGTAAAAGAAGCAAAAAATAGCAGGCGCTGCCGGCCAGTAGATTCAGCATAACGGGGAGGA
>JARLIR010000147.1 GCA_031291635.1 Rhizomicrobium sp.
CTAGGCATCATGGCGAAGACGACGATCATCGATATTGCTCGCGCTGCCGGCGTGTCCTTCAAGACGGTTTCGCGCGTGATCAATCGTGAACCCAGGGTCAGCCCAGAGACACGTGAGCGTGTTGAGGCCGCAATCGCGCGCCTCGATTACAAGCCTAACGTATGGGCAAGGACGCTGAGGAGCTCACATTCGCATCTTGTCGCGTTGATATGCTGCGATGCAGGCCACGCTTATGTGAACCAGATGCAGGTCGCGGCCATGACCGCCTGCCAGCAAAGGGGTTACCATCTATTGGTTGAGCGCTTGCGCCCCGACCATCGCGCCTTCAAGCAGCGCATCCGCGAAGTCCTGTCGTCGGTCCAACTCGACGGTGTTCTGTTGGTGCCGCCGATGTCGGATAACGATGTGATCCTGGAGGCGCTGAAGGCGGCCAAGCTTCCGTTTGTGCGGGTTTCACCCCATGAGCAGCTCGATGTTTCCTCTTATGTTCACATGGATAATCAACGGGCCGCTTATGAGATGACCTGTTATCTGCTCGATCTCGGTCATCGAGACATCGCCTTCATCGCGGGCCCGGCCACACAAGGCGCGGCGAAGGAGCGGCTGTCCGGTTTCGAGGAGGCCATGAAACAGCATAACGGAAATTTGCGTCCAGAATGGATTACTTCGGGTCAGTTTACAGTGCGCTCAGGAATGGCGGCGGGCGAAAAACTTCTCACCGGACGGCAGCGACCGACGGCGATATTTGCCGGTAATGACGACATGGCAATTGGCGTGATGTCCGCAGCTTACCGCGAGGGGCTTGTGCTTCCGCGTGATCTTTCCATTGCTGGCTTTGACGATATTCCATTTTCCTCGTCGCTCTGGCCCGGATTAACAACGGTGCGACAGCCAGTAACGCGGTTGGCAATGGTGGCGACGGAAATGCTGATAGGCCAAATCGAGGCGCCAGGCCTCAGGCGCGTTCGTCAGCTGGAATTCAAGATTGTCGAGCGTGAATCCACGGCGCCACTGGGAAAGCCGGCGTAGACACAAGCGTTGCCAGGCCGGCGGTTAACCGGCCCAGGCCTCACTTCGTTGTGGTCAGTTTGCAGATAATGCCGTGTTTTGCAGCACCCGCACAATCATACGTTTCGAAGGGTTCCGTATTGCCCGCCAGCGGTATGAGCGCAATCAGTCCCTTGGGATATTGCGGGCACTGAAATTCCACGACGTGGCGCTTGCGAATGGTTTCTTGTCCGACGACGCGTATGGCGCTGGCATCGCAGACAAGGTTGCGTTGTGCGATTGCGTCCTTAAAGGTTTGTAAAGTTAGACTCGGTGCTCCGCTGTTCGTCAGCTTGCACATAATTCCGCGCGTTGCCGCGTCTTTACAGGTTGTAGCAACGGGTTGCGCGGGAGAACCGGGCTGCGCCGTCGTAAGAACATATCCGGTGCCGTCCATGCAGGCGACCTCGGTGTATTCCAAATGGGCCTTGGCGCTTTGGCCCATCCAGTGAAGGTCACGCACTTGGCAACTGATCCCCGCATGGCTCAAGACTGCGGTCGCCATCGCCTTCACGTCCGCGTTCTGGGGAAGCGAACAGATAATGCTGCCGGAAGGCTTACCTTGCGCGATATCAGCCGCACGGGCTGCATCCGCGGCAAAGCACGAAAAACCGGATGGGCTGGCGGGTGGTTGTGAAATCAGGAAATAGCCCATGCCGTTGCCACAAATTGTTTCGTAGGTTTTGGTGTCGACCGCCTTACCATCAACCGTCGCCGGTCCTTCGGCGACTTGCGCTGCATCGGTCACATCGCAGGCAAGCTGAGCTGCTTTGACGAGGTCCGTCGATTCTTGTTTGGCATGCGCCGTTGCATCAGCCTTTTTGTCGCCACTCCCAGGGTGGGCCCTGTTGTAGACATTTTCGCGGTAGAGCCGCCGTTGTTCGGCCTGTTCGGGATCCGTGCTCATGTCGTTGGCGTTGACGTTGGGAGCCGATGCGCTCGGTGCGGCACCGCCTGGGGCAGCTTGTGCCAAGGCCGTATCGCCCAGCCAGAAAAAACAACATCCGAGCGCGAGCGCGCCAACCCAATTGTATGGACTCATCCCTTCCACCCCGTCCTTTTTTATGTCCTACGTTGTCATAGTATCCTGTTCATTACGGCCCGCCAACCGTCGAATGTTTTGTCCCGAGCGAAGCCTCGTTCATTGTGGGGTGATGTGCAGCTGTTTGTCACCATTACAATACCGGAATGCTATTTCCCAACGCCAAGAAGTGTATTTATACGGTGGATCGGTTTGTTTATAATTGTCTGTGCGGAACCTATTGAGAGTGCGTAGGCGAGATGTCGTACTTCGTGGAACCGGCGACTACGCAGCCCAAGATCGAGCACATCGGCAGCGAAGGTGCAGCTGTTGTCGTCATCGACGACTTTATCGAAGATCCAGACGCGCTTGTTGATTTCGCTGCCTCGCACCCATTCCAGCCCGTTACGCAAAATCTCTATCCTGGCGTACGCGCCAGGGCCCCAGAAGCATACGCCCGGGGTGTTGTGTCACGTATTGAGGGGATGGTGCGCCAAACCTACGGTTTGAGCGACTCGCCGCTGATTGGTGTCCAATGCGATTTTTCCTTGGTTACGACCTCGCTCGATAAGCTTCAGCTTTTGCAGGCGCTGCCGCATTTCGACACCACAAATCTCAACCAATTTGCTGTGCTGCATTATCTCTGCCCTGCGGAGCGCGGAGGCACCTCATTCTACCGCCATCGCTCGACGGGTTTTGAAAGCGTTAGCGGCGACCGCCATGATGCCTATCTGGCCAAGCTTGGTGCTGAGTTGAAAGCGTCGGGCCCGCCGGAACGCGCCTATATCGACGGTGACACGGCGCTGTTCGAGCGAATCGCCAAGGTGGATGCTGCTTTCAACCGGCTGGTGATCTACCGCAGCGCCTGCCTGCATTCCGGCAACATTCGACGCGATTTCGGGTTCGAGCAGGATGTCCGTAAGGGCCGCTTGACAGTGAATATGTTCTTGTTGTTTGGCCCTCGCGGGCGCTCCTCCGTTTAGCGAAAATGCCAGCTGCGGCCATTGAATGTCGCGGAAATTCGCCTCACTGTTGTAAGCGTATAGAGAATGGGCGACTAGCTGCACCCGATGACGCAAGCGCTGCAGAAAATTCCCGAATGGCGCAATGTCGACGCAGAGATGTTTCGACATGAAATTCTGCCGCAAGCCAAACCCGCCGTGCTGAGGGGCTTGGTGGCGCAGTGGCCTGCCGTGCAAGAGGGGCGGAAATCTCCGCAAGCATTTACCACCTACCTCAAGCAGTTTGATCGGGGCCGGGTGGTGGACACCTTTGTCGGTGATCCGTCCATCCAAGGGCGCTTCTGGTATCGGCCCGATATGCGCGGCGTCAATTATGAGCGCAAGACCGAGCCCTTCGACATTTCCCTGCATCGCCTGATGACGCATCTCGAGGATGTAAATCCCCCCGCTGTCTATATGGGCTCGGCGCCCATTGCCGAGTGCATTCCGGACTTTGCGCGAGAGAATGCCATCGACCTGGTGGACCGCTCCGTCGCGCCGCGGATCTGGATCGGCAACACGATCACGGTCTCGACGCATTACGATCTCTCCGACAACATCGCCTGTGTCGTCGCGGGGCATCGGCGTTTCACGCTGTTTCCGCCCGAACAGCTTCCGAATCTCTATGTTGGGCCGCTGGAGTTCACCTTTGCAGGCCAGCCGGTGAGTATGGTCTCGCTGGCGGAGCCGGATTTCGAGCGTTATCCACGCTTCAAGGATGCTCTGGCCGCCGCCGTCGAGGCCGAGTTAGAGCCGGGTGACGCGCTTTTCATCCCTTATATGTGGTGGCACCATGTCCAATCGCTCGATAGGTTCAATGCGCTGGTCAATTACTGGTGGGATGATGGGCGGGAGTGGCTGGGCTCGCCATTCGAAGCGATGGTCCACGGCATTCTCGCCATTGGCGATCTACCACCGGAGCGGCGTGAAATTTGGCGCAAAGCCTTTGATCATTATGTTTTCCGGGGGCAAGGCCATCCGGTCGAACATTTGGCACCACAGCATCGCGGCATCATGAGCACGCCGACGCCTCAACTTGCCAAATACATCAAGGCTTGGCTGCTGCGCGCGCTCAGCCGTTGAGGGGCGCCGCGCGCTGGAAAACGCGCCCCGATTCCGGTTTTTCCGCAGCACAATGCTGCGCGATGAAATCGCGATGGCTGGGCATGTGGTTGGCAGAATTGGCGATCGTCGTCTGGATATGAAGCATGCGGCTGCGCAGCTCCTCGACCGGCATAACGTCGGCCATGGGGTCGTAGCTGCGTGGCCTTAAGCCTTGATTGAACATCACCGCAAACCAACTGGTGTCGTTGAAGAGCTCGTCATTCTCGCGAAAAATCCGCCCGCGGCTTTGGAAAAGATCCATCTTGGCCTGGAGATAATCCGGGATGGGCATGGTGCGGCAATAGTCCCAGAAGGGCGTATCGGTGCGCTCAGTGGCGTTGTAGTGGAGCACGATGAAATCGCGAATCTTTTCGAACTCGAAGATCATGAACTTGTTGTACTGGGCGATGTCGGCTGGCTCGAAGTCGCGATCGGGAAACAAAGCGAGCATCCTGGAGATGCCGACTTGGATCAGATGAATGCTCTGCGATTCCAGCGGCTCCATGAAACCAGCCGCGAGGCCGATGGCGATGCAGTTCTTGTTCCAGGCTTTGGTCCGGCGACCGGCCTTGAAGCGAAGTTTCCACGGTTCGGCAAGAGGCTCTCCGTCGAGGTTCGCCAGCAACGTCGCCGTGGCTTCATCGTCGCTGATAAAGCTGCTGCAATAGACGTAACCGTTGCCGATGCGGTGTTGTTGAGGAATGCGCCATTGCCAGCCTGCCGGTCGTGCGGTGGCGCGTGTGACGGGCCTCAGATCGCCGCCGCTGGCGCAAGGAACGGTTACGGCGCGGTCGTTGGGTAGCCAATGTGACCAGTCCTCAAAGCCGGTCTTGAGGGCTTGTTCGATGATTAAGCCGCGAAAACCCGAACAGTCGATAAAGAGGTCTCCTGCGAGGAGTTGGCCGCTTTCGAGGGCGATGGAGTCGACGAAGCCGTCTTCGCCCCGCAGCGCCACATCCACGATCTTGCCCTCAAGGCGCACAACGCCGCGGTCTTCGGCGTATTTGCGCAAGAAGCGCGCGTAGAGAAAGGCATCAAAATGAAAGGCATAACCGATGTTCGAGAGCGGCGAGTTTCCTGCCTTGATCGGCCGCATAAATTTTTCACGGCGCGAGGCGACAGACTGCAAATTGAACTCTCCCAGATCCGGCGCCTCGCCCATCTGGTGCAGCCTCAGCCAATAGGCATGGAAAGAGACGCCATCCATATCCAGACCGAATGGCCCGAACGGGTGATAGTACAGGTGACCGAGTCTGGTCCAATCGACGAATTCAATGGCGAGCTTAAAGGTCGCTTGGGTGGTGCGCACGAAGTCGTTTTCATCCAGCCCCAGCATCTTGTTGAAAATGCGAAGTTGGGGAATGGTCGATTCGCCAACGCCGACGGTACCGATCTGTTCGGATTCGATCACCGTGATCTTGGTGTAACCGTCCTTGAGAAAACGCGAAAGCGCGGCCGCCGTCATCCAACCAGCTGTGCCGCCGCCGACGATTACGATCTGGCGAATACGCTTGTCCAAGCGACGCCTCCTTTAGTTCGCCAACAATTGTCCAGCAACGCTTGCCTCTGGTAACGGCGCCGCGGCGCAATTTTTCTTGATAAAGTCGCGATGAGCGGGCATGGCGTTGCACGAATTGAGGATGGTCGTTTTGATATTCCGCATCCGCTGCCGCAGCATGCTGTCAGTCATGACATCGGCCAGGGGGTCATAGCCGCGAGGGCGAAGGTTTTGGCCGACCATGACGGCAAACCAGCTTGTGTCGGTAAAGAGTTCCTCGTTCTCGCGAAAGACGCGCCCGCGGCTTAGGAAAACGTCGATCTTGTCTCTCAGGTAGTCGGGGATGCTCATCGTTCGGCAATAATCCCAGAAGGGGGTATCGCTGCGTTCGGTGGCGCTGTAGTGCAAAATTAGAAAGTCGCGGACTTTTTCGAATTCAAAGGTCGTCAGGCGATTGTAGCGATCGATCTCGACCTGTTCGAAGCGGCGGTCGGGGAACATCTGCAGGAGCCGCGCCACGCCGCTCTGGATCAGGTGAATGCTGGTCGATTCCAGCGGTTCGAGAAAGCCGCTGGACAAGCCGAGCGCCACGACGTTCTTGTTCCAGAATTTCTTGCGGCGTCCCGTGGTAAAGTTTAGCACGCGCAGTTCGGCGAGCGGCGCGCCTTCCAGATTTCCAAGCAATGTCATGGCAGCATCCGCGTCTGTGGTGAATGCGCTGCTATAGACATAACCGTTGCCCATGCGGTGCTGCAGCGGGATACGCCACTGCCAACCCGCCTCGCGCGCGGTGGAGCGTGTGAAAGGAGGCAGACCGCGGCCGCTTTCACAGGGAACAACGACGGCGCGGTCGCAGGGCAGCCAGTGGTTCCATTCTTCATAACCTGTCTTCAGCGCACCTTCGATGAGCAGGCCCCGAAAGCCCGTGCAATCGATGAAGAGATCGCCTTCAACTCGTTCGCCGCTTTCCAACGTCACGGAGTCTACGAAACCATCCTCGTTGCGCAGCGCGACGTCGACGACTTTGCCTTCGCTGCGCTTGACGCCGCGTGTTTCGGCATATTCCCGCAAGTAGCGGGCATAGAGAACCGCATCAAGCTGGAAGGCATAGGCTATGGCCGAGAGCGGCGAGTTACCGGCATTGATTGGGCGCATGAACTTGTTGTGCTGCGCCGCCAAACACTGCAGCGAGTATTCCTCGAGGCTGAGCGATTTGTCGATCTCGCGCATTTTCAGCCAATAGGCATAGAAAGGAACGCCTTCCATATCCTGCCCGTAAGGTCCGAAGGGATGGAAATAGCGGTCTCCGATCTTGCCCCAATTCGCAAATTCGATGCCAAGCTTGAAGGTTGCCTGGGTTTTTCGCACGAAATCGTTTTCGTCGATCCCCAGCGAGCGGTTGAAGTTGTTGATCTGGGGAATAGTGGATTCGCCGACGCCGACCGTTCCAATTTCGTCGGATTCGATCAGGCGGATTGTGGTGTAGCCATTCTTGAGAAAGCGCGACAGCGTGGCCGCAGTCATCCAGCCCGCTGTTCCGCCCCCCACGATAACAATTTGCCGAAGGCGATTATCCACGACTTGCGTCTCCGCTATTTCGCGCCGACGTAACCGGCACCGCGATTCACCAGCAATTTTGGAGCAGGGCAGTTCCTTTGCAGGAAGGTGCGATGTGTCGGAAAAGCTTCCACGGTCTGGCGAACATGTGAGCGTATCTGTGTCAGCGTGTTTCTCACGACTTTCACATCGATGGCATCGACCAGGGGGTCATAGGCTTGGGGCAAGACATTCTGCCCGAGCAGAACGGCGATCCAACTGCCTTCGGCGAAGAGTTCGTCCTCGTAGCGGAAGAGGCGGCCACAACCGCGGAAGAGGTCGATTTTGTGCTTCAGCGTCTCCGGAACTGTCATTGTGCGGCACTGGTCCCAGAAGGGGGAATCGTCGCGCTCGGTGGCGTGATAATGCAAAATGATGAAGTCGCGGATGTGCTCGTAATGGCTGATCATCAGCCGGTTATATTCGTCGACTTCGAGGGGGCTTATGGCGGCGCCGGGGAAAAGGGAGAGCAGACGGGTGATGCCCGCCTGGATCAGGTGGATGCTGGTGGATTCCAACGGCTCCATGAAGCCGCCCGCCAGGCCGATAGCGACGCAGTTCTTGTTCCAGAGTTGCTTGCGGCGTCCGGCTGTGAATTTCAACAGCCAAGGATCGACAAGGGGCGGCCCATCCAGATTGGCCAGCAGCGTTTGAATGGCTTCTTCGTCGCTGATGAACTTGCTGCAAAAGACGTAACCGGTACCGATGCGGTGCTGCAGTGGGATGCGCCATTGCCAGCCCGCTTTGTGCGCCGTGGCTCGGGTAAAGGGCGTGAGTTCGCCGCCCGCTTCGCATTGCGTGGCAACCGCCCGGTCGCAGGGCAGCCAATGCGACCAGTCGTCGAATTCTGTTTTCAGCGCTTGGGCAAGCAGCAAGCTGCGAAAGCCGCTACAATCAATAAAGAAGTCTCCCTCGATCCGCTCCCCGCTTGCCAGCGTCACAGCCTCGATGAAGCCGTCCTCACCGCGCAGAGAGACATCGACAACCTTGCCCTCGCGCCGCTTGACCCCACGCTTCTCTGCATAATCGCGCAGGAAGCGGGCATAGAGCGCAGCATCGAAATGATAGGCGTATTTCAGCGTTGAAAGCACGGACTGCGGATCGGGGCTTGGCCGGGTAAAGCGGCCCAGCTTTGCCGCCATGGCCGTCAGGCAGTAATCGTCAAGGGGCGGAACCTCGCCCAGCATACCGAGCTTGCGCCAATACTGATGAAATTTGACCGCTTCGATGTCGAGACCGAATTGGCCGAAGGGATGCAGATAGGTTTGGCCCAGTCTGCCCCAGTTCACGAATTCGATTGCGAGCTTGATCGAGCCTTGGGTCTTGCGCAGGAATTCGTTTTCGTCAATTCCCAAAATCCGATTGAAAGTAGTTATAGGTGGGATCGTCGCTTCGCCGACACCGACCCGCCCGATCTCATCGGATTCGATAAGCCGAACCGTGTAGGTTCCCGCGCGCAACACTTTCGATACGGCGGCTGCGGTCATCCATCCCGCCGTGCCGCCCCCGACGATGACGATGTTGCGAATGCTCGGTTCTGCCATGGTGCAATCTCCGGCGGCGCTTAGTCGATTGTGACCGGTGCGGCGGCACCGATCTTTGCCAAATAGGTACGCTGAGTTGGCATGGCTTCGGCAGCCTGCCGTATGGCGGTCTTCATGCGCAAAAGCATGGTGGCGATTTGCTGAGGCGGGACCGTATCCAGCAATGGATCGCGGCATCGGGGTCGAACGTCCTGCCCCAGAAAGACCGCCGCCCAGCTTGGAGGCTTGAATGTCTCCTCATCGTAGTCGACGACACGCCCGCGATTGCGAAAATGCTCGATTTTGCGCTGAAGCAGGGGCGGAAGGCCCATAGCGCGGCAATCCTTCCAAAAAGCTGAGTCGCGTCCGTTGAGCGCGTAGTGGAGCAGCAAAAAATCACGCATCCGCTCACATTCACTGCTCATCAGCCGGTTGTATTCGGTGGCTTCGCCAGCGGCGCAGCTTTTGTCGGGAAAGAGTTCTATGAGCCGTAGAAGGCTTCTTTGAACGAGGTGCAGGCCCGTTGATGCCAGCGGCTCGAGACCACTGGCGGCGCCGCCGATTGCCACAACATTCTTATTCCAGAATTTCGCGCTCCGACCCGAGCGGAAGCTCTGATGCCGCGGTTCGCCCCGAACGCTGCCGTCGAGATTGGCAAGAAGGGTGGCGGCAGCGTCCTGGTCGCTGACGTGGCGGCTGCTGTAAACGTAGCCGTTGTCTGTCGAATGCTGCAGGGGGATGCGCCATTGCCAACCCGCGGCTCGTGCGGTCGCGCTCGTGTACGGCATTAACGGATCGGCGGATCTACTCGAAACGGAAATCGCGCGGTCGCAAGGCAGCAGGGGCGACCAATCTTCGAAACCGGTCTCGAGTGCCTGCGCGATTAATAGTCCCTGAGGGCCAGAACAATCGATAAAGAAATCGCCCGGGACACGTAGATCGCACTCCAATACCAGCGACTCGACAAAACCGTTGTCGCTGTGCGTGACTGTTGTGAGTTCCCCCTTAAGCCGCTCTATACCGTGTTTGGTGGCACGTTCGCGCAACATCTGTGTGTAGAGCGCCGCGTCAAAATGATAGCCGTAAGCCATCGTCGATAGCACGGAGGTCGTGTCGGCGAGCGGATGAGAGAATTTGCCGAGATTGGCCGCGACCGCGGACAGCGCGTAATCGGACAAGGCCGCTTGCTCCTTGCCGCCGAGCGCCAGCCAGTAATGGTGGAACGGGATGCCCTCGAAATTAACACCTGTCTCGCCAAACGGCTCAAAATAGGACTCTGCCTGCTTGACCCAGCCCGTGAGCTTGGTGCCCAATTTGAAGGTCGCGTTTGTCCTTCGCATGAAGGTGCTTTCGTCGATGCCGAGCAATTTGTGCATCAAGTCGATCGACGGCAACGTGCTGACGCATGGCCCAAACGTATCCACGTCGATTTCGCCGCCGCTTTCCGCGACGCAAATGTGAACCTGTTGGGCAGCGAGGACGTGCGCCAGAACATTCGCGGAGAGCCAAGCGGCCATGCCGTCGCCCAAAATGACGAGTTTGCGAATGCGGTTGTCGGCCAAGGTCATCGGCGTAACGCTTCTTTAGACGAGCAGAATTTCTCTATAAAGTCGGCATGGTTCGGTGTCGCTTCCGCCGCAAGCCGGATGGCTTCGCGCAGCTTTCGCAAACCCAAACGGACGTCTTCGACATCGACATTGTCGACCAGCGGGTCATAGCGTTTGGGCACTATCCGCTGCCCGATATAGACCGCATGCCAGCTCGGTTCGTAGAACATCCCGTATTTGTATTTTACGACGTGGCCGCGTTCGCGAAACAATTCCATTTTGTAGGCGAGCGAATCCGGAATGCTCATGGTGCGGCAATAATCCCAAAACGGGGAATCGTCACGTTCCGTCGCGTGGTAGTGCAGGATGATGAAATCCCGGACGCGTTCATATTCTACCTGCATCATCGCATTGAATTCGTCGGTGTTGGTCGAAGCGAAGTCGCGATCGGGGAACATCTCGACCAGATTGGTGATGGCAATTTGTGTGAGATAGATGCTGGTGGATTCCAGCGGTTCGATGAAGCCCGCGGCCAGGCCGGTGGCGACCACGTTCTTGCACCAGGATTTTTTGCGGCGCCCGGTGACGAAGCGCAGGAAACGCGGTTCGGCTTGCATCGGGCCTTCCAGATTTTCGACCAGTGTCCGGCGCGCCTCGTCATCGCTGATATACTGGCTAGAATAGACATAGCCGTTGCCCGTGCGGTGCTGCAGGGGAATGCGCCATTGCCAACCTGCTTGGCGCGCCGTGGCTCGCGTATAGGCGACGGACATCTCGGTGGTTTCACACGGCACGGCGACCGCGCGGTCGGCTGGTAGCCAGTGTGTCCAGTCTTCGTATCCTGCTTTCAAGGTTTGCTCGATTAAGAGGCCGCGGAAGCCGGAGCAGTCGATGAAGAGATCGCCTTCCACCCGTTCGCCGTTTTCCAGGATGACCGCTTCGACGAAACCGTCTTCGGCGCGTTGGCGCACACCGACAATCTTGCCTTCGGTGCGCACGACGCCGCGCTGTTCGGCATAGCTGCGCAGATACGGCCCATATAGCGTGGTGTCGAACTGAAAGGCATAGGAGAAGGTTTTGTAGATCGAATTGGGATCGTTTACGGGATGCATGAACTTGCCAAGCTTGGCGGCCATGCAAGGATAGGAATAGTCGAAGAGGCTTGTCGGATCGCCAAGGTGATGGAGCTTTACCCAGTAATGATGAAAGCCGACGTCCTTGATGTAGCGCCCGAATTCACCGAAAGGATGAATGTAAGCGTCACCGATGCGCGCCCAGTCGCAGAATTCAATACCGAGTTTGAAGGTGGCTTGCGTCTTGCGAATGAAATCGGCTTCGTCGAGGCCGAGTGTGGCATTGAAGAAGCGAATGTGGGGAACCGTGGCCTCGCCGACGCCGACAATGCCGATCTCAGCGGATTCGATGAGCCGGATCGAACACTGCTTGGTCGTTAGTTTTCGCGCCAACGCCGCCGCCGCCATCCAGCCTGCGGTGCCGCCACCAACAATAACCACACTGCGGATACGATTATCGCTCACCGCGTTGCCCCAAGCGCGTGACGGTCGGTTTGGCCAGTGTGCGCGTTCAAGGCGACTGACCTACCGAACAATTTAGACACTCCCGCCCGCAACAGCAACGTCGCTAGAAGGTTTCACTGATTCCTCACAACCGCGCCGCATCCCGGTCTCTTCCTGAGCGGAATGTTTGTGGTACGGCTTATCGTGACAATTCAGCATCGTTTTGGGATGCAAGGCGCCCCAAGAATGTCCCGCTTTGCAGGCGGATCGTTGAATCTGGCGCGACGCAAGAGACTTTGTCGGTCACCGCGTCGAACTGCATGAGCGGGTACCCTAATTCCGGTATATTTCGCTGCGGCGGAAGAGGGCGCAACTGTTAGCGCGGCGGTGCAACCGACGAGGATTGATGGGGCATGGTTCCGACCTCGGATCGTGTTGTCTGACCCAACTCTGCCGGAACGTAAGAATTGTTCCTGCCGGGTGCCCCCGCAAGGCATACTGGCCGTCGTAAATCATACTGGAGGGACCATTCCATGGGCCGAGATTTCGAAGGCCGCGTTGCGATTGTCACAGGATCGGCCAAAGGCATTGGCGCCGCTACGGCGCTGGCATTGGCCAGCCAAGGGGCCAAAGTCGTCGTCAATTATAATATCAGCAAAGACTCGGCAGAGGCGACGCTCGATCTCATCCGCAAGGTGGGGGCAGAAGCGCTGGCGGTACAGGGCAACGTTGCCGAGGAAGCCGATTGCCAGCGGATATTTGATACGGCTTTCGCTGCCTGGGGCCGGGTCGACATTCTGGTCAACAACGCAGGTACCACGAAATTCGCCGATCATCGTGATGTGGCCGCGTTGAGCCCGGCCGATTTTGCCGAGATTTATGCCGTCAACGTGACCGGCGCCTATAGCATGACCAAGGTGGCCTTCGCGGCGCTGCAGGCTAGCGGCGATGGCGCGATCGTCAATATCTCGTCCATTGCCGGGCTGTATGGTGTCGGCTCTTCGGTGGCTTATGCCGCCTCGAAAGGGGCGCTCAACACCATGACCTATGCCATGGCGCGGGCCTATGCGCCGCAAATCCGGGTCAATGCGGTTTGCCCCGGCTTCGTCGCCACCGACTGGTTCGGCAGCCGCTTCGGTGCGGAGGCCGCCGTCAAGATCACTGCCTTACAACGCAATTTGGCGCCTTTAAAGCGCACGGCCGGAGCAGAGGACATCGCCAAAGCGGTGTGCTTCCTCGCTGGGCCCAATGCGAGTTGCATCACCGGCGAAACGCTTCTGGTCGATGCTGGGCTGCATCTGGGTGGAGATCCGGCGCCCCATTGACGGGGCGCCACGAACCCTCCAACGCCTTGGTTACGAGCCGAGTGAGGCGACAAGGGCGGCGTTGTAGATTTCCGTCATGGCCGCGCCCAGCGAAACGATCTGCACCGGCTTTTCCAATCCCACCAGGAACGGCCCCAACATCGAGGTGCCGCCCACCTGTTGCACCAGCTTGGTGGCGATCTGGGCCGAATGCACGGCGGGCATGATCAGCACATTGGCGGTGTCCGTCAGGCGGCAGAAGGGATAAAGCGCGAGCTTGTCAGGGTCCAGCGCCACATCCACGGCCATTTCGCCATCGTATTCGAAATCGACTTGGCGGCGGTCGAGGATATTGACGGCTTCGACGATGCGCTCCGAGCGTTCGCTTCTGGGATAACCAAAGGTCGAAGACGCGAGCAGCGCCACGCGCGGGGTGTAACCAAAGCCGCGGGCGACCCGCGCCGCCTGCACCGCGATGTCGGCAAGCTGTTCGGAGGTCGGATGCTCGTGCACAGAAGTATCGGCGGCGAAGATGATGCGGTTCTTGGCGAAGAGCAGCAACACGCCCATGGGACGTTGGCCGTGCGGTGAATCCATCACCTGGCGCACATCGGCGAGGGCAGCGTTATAGGAGCGGGTGACACCCGTCACCATGGCATCGGCTTCACCCGCGGCCAGCAGGCTCGAGGCATAGATGTTGCGGTCGTTGGTCACCATACGCACGCAATCGCGGTACAGCATGCCGCGCCGCTGCAGGCGTGCGTAAAGGGCGTCGATATAGGGGGTAGCTTCGGCAGCCGAATGCGGCACGCGGATTTCGAGTTCGATGGCCCCGAGCCCCGCCGCGGCTATGGTCGCTTTAACGACATCGCGCCGTCCCACCAGGATGGCTTTGCCCAGACCAGCTTGCTGGAAAGCCGCCGCCGCGCGCACGACGCAGGATTCTTCACCTTCGGCAAAGACCACGCGTTTGGGATTCGCCCGCACCATTGAGGTAAGCCGGAAGAAGAGATTGGCCGACGGATCGAGGCGCGCGGTCAGTTCGGCGCGATAGGCATCCATATCGGGGATGACGCGGCGGGCCACGCCGGTCTTGATCGCCGCTTCCGCCACCGCGGCCGAGACACGGCTGATCAGTCTGGGATCAAAGGGCGAGGGGATGATGTAGTCGGCGCCATAGCTCGGGCGGTCACCGCCATAGGCCGTGGCGACTTCATCAGGCACATCTTCGCGCGCCAAAGCCGCCAAAGCTTCGACGGCAGCGATCTTCATCGGCAAATTGATCTCCCGGGCGCGCACATCCAGCGCGCCTCGGAAGATGTAGGGGAAGCCGAGGACGTTGTTGACCTGGTTGGGATAGTCGCTGCGTCCGGTGGCGACGATGGCGTCAGAGCGCACGGCTTTGACATCCTCCGGTGTGATCTCGGGGTCGGGATTGGCCATGGCGAAAATGATTGGTGCTTTGGCCATGGTTTTCACCATCTCCGGCGTCACCGCACCTTTGACCGAGAGGCCGAGGAAGACATCGCAATCCTTGATCGCTTCTTCCAAAGTGCGGGCCCACGTCTCCACCGCATGGGCGCTCTTCCATTGGTTCATGCCGCTGGTGCGGCCCCGATGGATGACGCCTTTGGAATCGCACAAAATGGCGTTGCCATTGGGCAGGCCCATGGTCTTCAAAAGTTCGAGACAAGCGATGCCGGCAGCGCCAGCCCCGTTCACCACTACCTTAATTTCGGAAATATCGCGACCCGTGAGCTGCAGGGCATTGATGATACCCGCGGCGCAAATGATGGCGGTGCCGTGCTGATCATCGTGAAAGACCGGAATGTCCATCACCTCTTTCAGACGCTCTTCGATGACGAAACAATCCGGTGCCTTGATGTCTTCCAGATTGATGCCACCGAAGCTTGGCCCCAGATAGCGGACGCTGGCGATGAAGGCATCGACATCCGTGGTATCGACTTCCAGATCGATGGAATCGACATCGGCGAAGCGCTTGAACAGCACCGCCTTGCCCTCCATCACCGGCTTGGCTGCGAGTGCGCCGAGATCACCGAGGCCCAAAATCGCGGTGCCGTTGGAGATCACGGCTACCAAATTGCCCTTGGCGGTGTAGTCGTAGACCGCATCCGGATTGGCGGCGATGGCCAGCACTGGCACCGCCACGCCTGGCGAATAGGCGAGGCTGAGGTCCCGCTGGCTTGCCATCGGCTTGGTAGCGACAATCGCGATCTTGCCCGGCTTGGGCAGGGCATGAAAGGCGAGGGCTTCTTCGTCGGTGAAGGGGCAATCATTGGCCATAGGCTTTGCTCCAATCTCAACTGGGTTCGTCAGGGGTAACAATAAGCGGACATGCCGCGGCGGTTTTCGTCCACCACCAGCTTGTAATTGCGTGAGGGCATGGCGCGTTCCGGGCAATTGGCACGCTCGCAGATGCGGCAGCTGATGCCGATTTGCGTTACGATCTTGGGATCGTCGAGCGCCAAGCCTTCGGCATAGATCATCTCCTTGGCGTAGGAGAGCGGACAGCCAAGGCCGATGGCGAGGCGATGCAGCCTGGCGCCGATGGGCCGTGGGCGGGCTTGGCGGCCAATCGGATGGATGGTCTTGGCAACGCAGAAGAATGACGAGCCATCCGGCATCTGGCTGACTTGCACCCGCAGCATGCCGGGAGTGGCGAAGGCGTCGTAGACATTCCAGCGCGGGCAGGCGGCACCGAAGCGCGCGATCTGAATGCCGGAGCCGCCGAAGCGCTTGGAGATATTGCCCGCCACATCGACACGGATGAGATGGAAGGGCACACCCTTGGCGTTAGGACGGCGCAAGGTGGTCAGCCGGTGGCAAACTTGTTCGAAGCTGGCACCGAAGCGATGTTGCAGCACGTCGAGTTCATGCAGGGCGCCGCGTGCGGCCTCAAGAAAACGCGCATAGGGCATCATCACGGCAGCAGCAAAGTAATTGGCCAGCGCCGTGCGCGTCAGCAAATCGGCTTCATGGGTGGTGAACTTTCCCCGCGCGGTCAACGCCGCCAACTCGCTTTCCCAGCCGAGTAGCGCGATCTGGCAGCCCAGTTGGAAAATCCGGCTCGACAGCGGCAGCATTTCCGAGATGCGAAGCTGGCGTTCCAGCGGGCGGTATTCGCGCAGCGTGTCTTCCATGGTCTCTGCCGGAAGGACGGCAACATTGACACTAAAGCGCCCCGCCAGAACCCGCACCAGACCCTGGTAGAGATTTTCCAGAGTGAGGTCGTGCTCTTTCCACAAGGTTTCAGCAGCCCGTTCAAGGCTGTCGAAATAATTGTTGTTGGCTTGCAGGAAATCGGAAACCTCTTCCGAGGGCATGCCGCCGGGTAAATAACTGAGCTCACCTGGTGTGGCGTCGGCCGTTTCCGTCGAGGGCGTTTCGTGCGCTTCGTTGGAGCCGTGGCCGCCGCGCGCCGCTTGGTAGAGCGTCAGTAACGCACCCGCGATGGCAGGCGAGGTCGAGACCAATTCCTTTACCTCAGCAGCCTTGATGCCGTGCACGTCGAACAGCGGATCCGACAAAGCTTCCATAACGTCAGATAACAGCCGGGTCTCGTCATCGAGGTTGAAGGACGAGACATCGACGGCAAATCGTTGCGCTAGTTTCAGCAGCACTGAAGCGGTGATGGGGCGCTGATTGTGTTCCAGCAGGTTGAGATATGTCGGGCTAATTTCCAGCCGCTGGGCCATTTGAGCTTGCGTGAGTTTGTGTTCGGCGCGCAGGCGGCGCAGCTTTGCTCCCAAGCGAGTGTGCATCATCTGAAGCCCTTCGTTGTTTGTAACTTTACAACTTTACACGCCGTTCCCGTAATCAGATTTACAAATTTTCCTTTGAATTTCAATGCGTTATTGCGCTCCTTGTAAAAAGCCCAATACTAAACCGCATCGAAATACGCAAGGGAGAAAACGATGAATTCAGTCGCTTCGCGCTTCGGCCGGTTTGACGGCATCCGCCGCAATTATGCACCCGCTGACGTCGAAAAGCTTCGGGGATCGGTGCGCGTGGCTCACACTCTTGCGGAGCGCGGTGCGGCGCGGCTGTGGCAAGCGCTGCATGCCAAATCCTTTTTGCGTGCGCTCGGTGCCTCGACCGGCAACCAAGCCATGCAGATGGCCAAAGCCGGGCTGGAGTCGATTTACGTCTCTGGCTGGCAAGTCGCTGCCGACGCCAACAATGCGGGAGAAATGTATCCCGACCAGAGTCTGTATCCCTCATCGAGCGTTCCGGAAGTGGTCCGTCGCATCAATCGCACCCTGCAACGCGCCGACCAGATTGATCACATGGAAGGGCGCAGCGATTGCGACTGGTTCCTGCCCATCATCGCCGATGCCGAGGCCGGTTTTGGCGGCCCGCTCAATGCCTTCGAGCTAATGAAGTCGATGATCGAGGCTGGCGCCGCGGCGGTGCATTTTGAAGACCAGCTGGCTTCGGAGAAAAAATGCGGCCATCTCGGCGGCAAAGTGTTGGTGCCGACGCAAAGCTTTATCCGCACGCTGAATGCCGCCCGGCTCGCTGCTGACGTTATGGGTGTCGAGACGCTGCTGATTGCCCGCACCGATGCGGAATCGGCGCAATTGATCACCAGCGACAGCGATCCGCGCGATCATGCTTTCATGACCGGTGAGCGCACAGCCGAGGGCTTTTTCTGCCTGAAGGAGGGCACGGGGCTGGCGCATTGTATCGAGCGTGGCCTTGCCTATGCACCTTATGCCGATCTGTTGTGGTGGGAGACCTCGCATCCGGACATTGGCGAAGCGCGTGAATTCGCGGACGAAATCCATCGCCAGTTCCCTGGAAAGATGCTCGCTTATAATTGTTCGCCCTCCTTCAATTGGCGCGCTAAACTGGATGAAAGAACCATTGCCAGCTTCCAGGAGCAGTTGGGTGATATGGGTTACAAGTTCCAATTCGTGACCCTGGCGGGCTTTCACAGCCTGAATTTGGCGACCTTCCGCCTCGCCCACGACTATGAACGGCGGGGAATGGCGGCCTATTCTGATCTGCAGCAAGCCGAGTTCGCGGCCGAGCCGCAAGGCTACACCGCCACACGCCACCAACGCGAAGTGGGCACCGGTTATTTCGATGCGGTGGCGACGGCACTTAGCGGCGGCACGTCAAGCACGACGGCAATGGCACAATCGACCGAGACAGCGCAATTTGCTGGCAAGCGGTGACCGAATGGAAATGACCATGAAACCAATGACAACGCTGGCCAATGAGTTTCGGCCAAAAGGCCCGCAACGCATCAAGCGGCGCCGGCTGCAAGTGGCCAAAGCCCTGCACGACTTCATCACGGATGAGGTTTTGCCGGGGACTGGCGTGCCGGAACTGCAATTCTGGGCCGATTTCGACGCCATCCTGCACAAGTTAACGCCCGAGAATCGGGCATTGTTGGCGCGCCGTGACCAGTTGCAGGCGCAAATCGATGGCTGGCATCGCGACCATGCTTTCGAGCCCTTTGGCGCTGAGGCCTACAAGAATTTTCTCACCGAAATTGGCTATTTGCTGCCCGAGCCGGAAGACTTCACCATTGCCACAGAGACGCTCGACCCGGAAATGTCGACGCTGGCCGGGCCGCAGCTGGTGGTGCCGCTGAGCAACGCCCGCTACGCGCTCAACGCCGCCAATGCGCGCTGGGGCAGTCTTTATGATGCTGCTTATGGCACCGATATGCTGCTGGAGCCCTCGCAGCACCGCAGTTACGAGCCCATTCGCGGCGCCCGCGTGATCGCCTTTGCCCGCGATTTTCTGGACAAGACCGTGCCACTTGCCACCGGTGCCTATCGCGATGCGGTGGCCTTCCGCGTCACGGATGGTGAACTCGTCGTCGTGTTGAGCGGTGCCCGCACGGCAGGGCTGCGCGATCCCGCTCAATTCGCGGGTTACCGGGGCTTGCCAGAGGCACCGACCACGATTTTGGTGGCCAACCATGGCCTGCATATCGAGATTGTCTTGGACCGCAGCCATCCGGTTGGCGCCAGTGATCCGGCGGGCATCTCCGAGGTCATGCTGGAAGCCGCCACGACCTCGATCATGGATTTGGAGGATTCCGTCGCCACCGTCGATGTCGAGGAGAAGGTCAGTGCCTATCGCAATTGGCTGGGTCTGATGACGGGCGAGCTTTCGGCCCAATTCAAGAAATCCGGCCAGGTGGTCAACCGCCGCCTCAATGAAGACCGCTATTACACGGCAAGGGACGGCAACTCGCTGGTGCTGCGCGGCACGGCGCTGATGCTGGTGCGCAATGTCGGACTGATGCCGCTGACGGACGCCATCCTTCTGGATGACGGCAGCCCCGCGCCGGAAGGCATTGTCGATGCCATGATCACGGCTGCGATTGGCATGCATGGCTTGGAGACCTTCGCCGACCAACATGCCAACACCCGCTGCGGCTCTCTCTATATCGTCAAGCCGAAGTTGCACGGCCCGGAGGAAGTCGCGTTCGCCGATAAAGTCTTCGATCAGGTGGAAGATGCGCTGGGGCTGGCCCGCCATACCATCAAGATCGGCCTGATGGATGAGGAGCGGCGGACTTCCGTCAATCTCAAGGCTTGTATCCGCGCCGCCAGCCACCGCATCGCCTTCATTAACACAGGCTTTTTGGATCGCACCGGCGACGAAATCCATACTTCGTTCGAAGCCGGTCCGATGCTGCCCAAGAACGAGATGAAGAACACGCGTTGGATCAAGGCGTATGAGGAGCGCAACGTCGCTATTGGTCTGCAATGCGGCTTTAAGGGCCGGGCCCAGATCGGCAAAGGCATGTGGGCCAAGCCGGACAAAATGGCGGAGCTCTATAAAGAAAAGATCGGCCATGCCCAATCAGGCGCCAATACGGCGTGGGTGCCGTCACCAACGGCGGCGGTGATTCACGCGCTGCATTATCACCAGGCCGATGTTGCCTCGTATCAGGCGGCGAACCGGAGCTGTCCTCCCGTGGAGGCGTTGCTCGACATCCCGGTGATCACCGGTTCGCGGCCGACGGAATGGGAAATCCAGCGTGAGTTGGAGAATAACCTGCAAGGCATATTGGGTTATGTCGTGCGTTGGGTCGATCAAGGCATCGGCTGTTCGAAAGTGCCTGACATCAACAATGTCGGCTTGATGGAAGACCGTGCCACCTTGCGCATTTCTTCTCAGCACGTCGCCAATTGGTTGCGCCACGGCGTTTGCCGCCGCGATCAGGTGATGACCACGCTACGTGAGATGGCGAGGATCGTGGATGCGCAGAACGCTGCCGACCGCAACTACCGCGCCATGGCGGAGGATTGGGAGGACAACATCGCTTTCCAGGCCGCGACGGCGCTGATCTTCGAGGCCTTCAAACAGCCCAATGGCTACACGGAGCTGATTTTGTATCGCTTCCGCGCCATGGCGATCCGCCGCGACCGGGCTTTTGCGCGGCGTTAGCCGGAAAAATTTCTAAGCTTCCGCAACGGGACCGGGCTAATTCACGGGTTGACGTATACGGTATGCAGTTGACGTTTGCGGATTAGAAGTGCTCTAATAGGAATAAGCGGTGAGGTATACGCCGCAGGTCAGGGAAACGCTTTAACGGGTAAGACATGCTGAACGCCGTCGAACGGACTTCGGAGATTGCCTGCGCTGCCGTTACGTCCATTTTGGACAAGACGGTAGCGGCCTATCCGGGCCGACCGGCGATGGATTTTCTCGGGCGCCACACCAGCTACGCCGAGCTCGGCCGGTTGGTGGCGCACGCCGCTTGCGGCTTCCAGCAGCTCGGTGTGCGCAAGGGCACCCGCGTCGGGCTTTGTCTGCCCAACACGCCGTATTACGTCATCTGTTATTTCGCCGTGCTGCGGCTGGGCGGCATCGTCGTCAATTTCAACCCGCTCTATGTCGAACGGGAGATGCGCCATCAGATCGAGGATTCCGGCACCACCATCATGGTGACGCTGGATATCCGCCAGATCTACCCCAAAGTGGCGGCGGCGTTGAAGGACACCTGCCTGGAGCGAATCGTGGTCTGCCCGATGAGCGGCATCCTGACCTCGATGAAGAGCGTCTTGTTCTCGGTATTCAAGCGCTCCGAAGTAGCGGAAATTCCAGACGATCTGCGCCATGTCACCTTCGAACGGCTAATCGCCAATGACGGCGTTGTGCAGGCGGCCGCCATCGATCCCCTGAATGACGTGGCGGTGCTGCAATATACCGGCGGCACCACGGGCGTGCCCAAAGGCGCCATGCTCACCCATGGCAATCTGACCGCCAATGTCGATCAGCTCTATCGCTGGGTGCCCGCAAGTCAGCCGGGGTATGAGCGTATGATGCTGGTGCTGCCGCTTTTTCACGTCTTCGCCATGACGGTGGGAATGAATTTGGGCATCGCTTTTGGCGCCGAATTGATCCTGCTGCCGCGCTTCGAATTGGATCAGGTGATGAAATACATCACCAAGAAACGTCCCACCATGTTTCCGGGCGTGCCGACCATCTACACCGCTCTTATCGCCGCTGCTGAGAAGGGCCACGAGGATTTGTCATCCATCAAGGTCTGCATCTCGGGTGGCGCGCCTCTGCCGCTGGAAGTCCGCAATCGCTTCGAGGCGTTGACCGGCTGCCGCTTGGTCGAAGGCTATGGCTTGTCGGAGACCTCGCCGGTCGCCACCTGCAATCCGCTCGATAGTGGCGGCAAGGCCGGTTCGGTCGGTTTGCCTTTAGCGGGTACGACCATCGAAGTACGCTCGCCGCAGAATCCCTCTCATGTCTTGCCCGCTGGCGAAAAGGGCGAGATTTACGTTCGCGGGCCACAGGTGATGGCGGGCTATTGGCGCAAGCCCCAGGAAACCGCTGCCGTCATGGATGAGGATGCGCTGCGTACTGGCGATGTCGGCTACATCGACGAAGAGGGCTATGTCTTTCTCGTCGACCGTCTCAAGGATGTGATCTTGTGCGGCGGCTACAATGTTTATCCGCGCGTGGTGGAAGAGGCGATCTACCAACATCCCGCGGTGGCCGAAGTGGTAGTGATTGGGGTTCCCGATCCCTATCGCGGTCAGGCGCCCAAAGCCTTTGTCCGCTTACGCGACGGCCATAACGCCACCGTGGCGGAGTTGAAAGAATTCTTGGGTGAGCACCTGTCGCGCATCGAAATGCCCAAAGCCATCGAACTGCGCCGCGAACTGCCGCGCACCATGGTGGGCAAGCTGAGCAAGAAGGAATTGGTGGCCGAGGAACAAGCCGCCCACGGCGGAGGCGCTTAGCCATGGAGATTCAGATGAATTCGTCCATTTTGTGCGGCCTCAAGTTGACGAATAGGGCAGAAACATTCCCTATACGCAAAGCATCGGCCGCAAGGAAAGACATCTGCCATGGACAAGATTTACTCGGTTACCGAATTGGCGCGCGAGTTGGACGTGACGGCGCGGACCATCCGGTTTTACGAGGATCAGGGGCTGATCTTGCCACAAAGGGCGGGCACCACCCGCGTCTACACGCATCGCGAACGCGCGCGCATGATTTTGATCCTGCGCGGAAAGCGGCTCGGTTTCAGCATCAAGGAAATCAAGGAATTCCTGGATCTTTATGTGGTCGATATGACCAAGGCCAGTCAGTTGCAGCTGCTCCTGACCAAAGTGCGCCAGAGGGCGCGCCAGCTCGCCGACCAGAAGCGCGCCTTGGACGAGACTTTACGCGAATTGAAAGACATCGAGAAACTTACCGTCGAGGCCCTGGTGAAAAAGGGCGTCACGGTCGAAGCGGCCTGACAGAAAGAAGCTTCTCTTTCTCTCCGGCTCCCCCAACCACAAGCCTGGAGAGATTGCCATGAAGACCGTGGTCATCGCGGGATACGCGCGCACACCGTTCACGCCATCCAAAAAAGGGGCTCTGGCCGGGGTTCGGCCTGACGAAATGGCGGCGCAGTTGGTCCGCCAATTCGTGGCCCGCAACAAGGTCCGCCAGGACGACATCGAGGATCTGATCCTCGGCTGTGCCATCCCCGAAGGGGAACAAGGCCTGAATGTCGCGCGTTTGATTGGCCTCTTGGCTGGCCTGCCGCAGAGCGTCGGCGGCCAGACCATCAATCGTTTCTGCGGCTCGTCTATGCAAGCCGTTCATGCCGCTGCCGGAGCTATCCAGATGGGAGCGGGCGAGGTGTTCATCTGTGCTGGGGTCGAAAGTATGACCCGGGTGCCGATGACTGGATTCAACCCGTTTCCCCACCCCGGCCTCGCCCGCTCTCTACCTGGCGCTTATCTCGGCATGGGAGACACTGCCGAGAACGTTGCTAAGCAATGGCATATCACCCGGGCGCAGCAAGACGCCTTCGCGCTCAGCTCGCACCAAAAGGCCGTCAAAGCGCAAGCGGAAGGCCTTTTTAAAGACGAGATCATCGCCATCGACACCGGCAAGGGTATCGTCGATAGCGACGGCTGCATCCGTGCCGACACCACACTGGAAGCGCTGGCGCAGTTGAAGCCAGCCTTCAACCAGGAAGGTACGGTCACGGCTGGTACGGCCTCGCCGCTTACCGATGGCGCCGCAGTGACACTCGTCTGCACCGCGGAATACGCCGAACGCAATGGCTTTACGCCATTGGCCCGCGTTGTCTCATTCGCCATTTGTGGCTGTGCGCCGGAAATCATGGGCATTGGCCCGGTCGGCGCCTCGCGCAAAGCCTTGGCGCGAGCTGGGATCAAAGCGAGTGCCTTGGATGTGATCGAATTGAACGAAGCCTTCGCCTCGCAAGCCTTAGCGTGCATTCAGGATCTCGATCTCAATCCCGACAACGTCAATATCGATGGCGGCGCCATTGCGCTTGGCCATCCGCTCGGTGCCACCGGCGCGCGAATCACCGGCAAAGCCGCTTCGCTGCTCAAGCGTCGTGGCGGACGCTATGCCTTGGCGACGCAGTGTATCGGCGCCGGCCAGGGCATCGCGACGATCTTGGAGGCGCTGTGATGATCACCAAAGTCGCCGTTATCGGGGCTGGTGTTATGGGGGCGGGCATTGCTGCCCATGTCGCCAATGCCGGTGTGCCGGTGCTGCTGCTCGACATCGTCCCGCCAGGTGCGGCCAACCGCAATGCTATTGCCGCTGGCGCTATCGAAAAGATGCTGAAGGCTGAGCCTGCACCGTTCATGAGCAAAGCCGCATCCCGTCTCGTCACTCCCGGCAACACCGAGGATGATCTTGAGAAGCTGGTGGATTGCGATTGGATCATCGAAGCGGTGATCGAGCGCCTCGACATCAAACAGGCGCTGTACCGCCGCATCGATGCTGTGCGCAAACCCGGCTCGGTGGTTTCCTCCAACACCTCGACCATTCCGCTGGCAGCGCTGCTCGACGGTATGAGTGACAGCTTTGCCCGCGATTTCTGCATCACCCACTTTTTCAATCCGCCGCGCTATATGCGGCTGTTGGAAGTGGTGTCTGGGCCCAAGACGCGCCCTGAAGCGGTGGCGAGCGTTAGCCACTTCGCCGATTACGCATTGGGCAAAAGCGTGGTCACCTGCAAAGACCGTCCTGGCTTTATTGCCAATCGCCTCGGCGTCTATTGGCTGCAAGTGGCGGTGATCGAAGCGATTGATGCCGGTCTCACCGTGGAAGAGGCCGACGCGACCTTAAGCAAGCCCATTGGCGTGCCCAAGACCGGCGTTTTCGGTCTTCTCGATCTGGTGGGGCTCGATTTGATGCCGCATATCAACGCCAGCATGGCCAGCGCGCTGCCGCCAGCCGATCCCTTTCACGGCGCCAATCGCGAACTGCCGCTGATCGGCCGCATGATCGCCGAAGGGTACACGGGGCGCAAAGGCAAGGGCGGCTTCTACCGCCTCAATCGCGAGGGCGGCGGCAAGGTCAAGGAAGCCATCTCGCTGACGACGGGCGACTACCGGCCCGAACGCAAAGCCGAGCTGGAACTGCCGAAGAAATTTAAAGACCTGCTGTCAGCCGACAGTAAGGCGAGCCGTTATGCCTGGAAGGTAATGGCGCGGACGTTGTCTTATGCTGCGATGCTGGTGCCCGAAGTGGTGGATGACATCGCTTCGGTCGATGAAGCGATGCGGCTGGGTTATGCCTGGAAATTTGGGCCCTTCGAACTGATCGACCAACTCGGCGCCGATTGGTTCGCGGCGCGGCTGGAAGCAGACGGTCTGCCTGTGCCGGGATTGTTGCGCACCGCGCAGGGGCGTAGTTTCTACCGGGTGGAAGAAGGCCAGCGCCAGAGGCTCGGCACCGACGGCGGCTATCACAGCGTCGTTCGCCCCGAAGGCGTCTTGTGGCTGGAAGACATCAAGCGCACACGCCAGCCGCTGTTAAAAAATGGTTCCGCCGCGCTGTGGGACATCGGTGATGGCGTGGCCTGTTTCGAGTTCACCTCGAAGCTGAATACCATCGACCAAGACATCATGACCTTGCTCGGCAAAACGCTGAAAGTGGTGGGCAAGGATTTCAAGGCGCTGGTGATCTACAACGAAGGCAGCAATTTCTCCGCCGGAGCTAATCTGGGACTGGCGCTGTTCGCCCTCAACATCGCAGCTTGGCCGATCCTGGAACAGACGGTTGCGGGCGGGCAGGCGACCTACAAGGCCGTGAAATATGCGCCCTTCCCCGTCGTCGGCGCACCGTCCGGCATGGCGTTGGGCGGCGGTTGCGAGATCTTGCTGCATTGCGACGCCGTGCAAGCCCATGCCGAAAGCTATATCGGTCTAGTGGAATGCGGTGTCGGTTTGGTGCCGGCTTGGGGTGGCTGCAAAGAGATGCTGCAGCGCTGGAAAACCCTTGGCCGCTTGCCCAACGGGCCAATGCCCGCGGTGATCAAAGTGTTTGAGACCATCTCCACCGCCACCGTGGCGAAATCCGCTGCCGAGGCCAAGGAGTTGTTGTTCCTGCGGCCGACCGACGGCATCACCATGAACCGCTATCGCTTGCTCGCCGATGCCAAAGCCAAAGCGCTCGAACTCGCCCGCGATTACGTCCCGCCGCAAGAAGGCGAATGGATTTTGCCGGGTGAAGGCGCTGCGGTCGGCATGCGCATGGCAGCGGAGAGCTTCCATCGCCGCGGTCTGGCGACCAAGCATGACCTCGTGGTCTCGTCGCTGCTGGCCGAAGTGCTATCGGGCGGCGATGCCGATGTGACGCGGCCCTTGAAAGAAGACGAGGTGCTGGAATTGGAGCGCAGCCGCTTCATGACCCTGCTGCACAACGCCGACACCATCGCGCGCATCGAGCATGTGCTCGAAACCGGCAAGCCTCTCAGGAACTGACGGAGCAAAACACCATGGCGAGTTATAAAGCGCCCCTGCGCGATATGCGCTTCGTACTCTACGAATTGCACAACGGCGCCGCCTTGACGCAATTGCCGGGCCTCGAAGACATGACCCAAGAACTGATCGATCCGGTGATCGAAGAGGCGGCGAAGGTCTGCGAAGAAGTGTTGTTTCCTCTCAACCGCTCCGGCGACGAGGAGGGTTGCCGCTGGGATAACGGCATGGTCCGCACGCCCAAGGGCTTCATCGAGGCCTATCGGTTGTTTCGGGAAGGCGGTTGGACCGGCATTGCCTGCGATCCGGCCTATGGCGGTCAAGGTGTGCCCCATACGGTCAACGTGGTCGTTGAAGAGATGATTTGCTCGGCCAATTTATCCTTTGGCCTTTATCCGGGGTTGACGCACGGCGCCTACAAAGCGCTGTACACCCATGGCACCGAAGCGCTGAAAGAGCGCTATCTGCACAAGCTGGTTGATGGCATCTGGTCCGGCACCATGTGTCTAACCGAGCCGCATTGCGGCACCGATCTCGGCCTCTCGCGCACCAAAGCCGTGCCGCAGGATGATGGCAGCTATCGCCTCAGCGGTACCAAGATCTTCATTTCCGCTGGTGAGCACGATCTGACGGAAAACATCATCCATTTCGTGCTGGCGCGTTTGCCCGATGCGCCCAAAGGGATCAAAGGCATCAGTCTTTTCCTGGTACCCAAATTTCTGGTCAATGACGACGGCAGCCTTGGCGCGCGCAACGGTGTTTCCTGCGGCGCCATCGAACACAAGATGGGGATCAAAGCTTCCGCCACCTGCGTGCTCAACTTTGATGATGCCAAAGCGTGGTTGGTCGGTGAGCCGCACAAGGGCATGCGGGCAATGTTCACCATGATGAATGACGAACGCCTTGCTGTCGGGCTGCAAGGCCTGGGCTTGGCTGAGGTGTCCTATCAAGGCGCCGTCGCTTACGCCCGCGAGCGTTTGCAAGGCCGTTCTCTCTCCGGTGCCAAATATCCTGACAAGCCCGCCGATCCCATCATCGTGCATCCCGACATTCGCCGCATGCTGCTCACCATGCGCACGACTGCCGAGGGGTGTCGCGCGCTGGCCGGTTGGGTGGCGCAAGCGGTGGATGTGCAGAACCATTCCACTGATCCCAAAGCCAAGCGTGATGCCGAAGATTTCGTCGCCCTGATGACGCCGATCGTCAAAGCCCTGTTCACCGATCTCGGCTTCGAGGCGACCAATCTCGGCATCCAAGTGATGGGCGGCCACGGTTACATCCGCGAGCACGGCATGGAGCAGTACATCCGCGACGCTCGTATCGCGCAAATCTACGAAGGCACTAACGGCGTTCAGGCGCTCGATTTGGTGGGGCGAAAATTGGGTGCACATACCGGGCGGTTCTTGCGCCAGTTCTTCCATCCCGTGGCCGACTTCATCACCGCCCATGCCGACAACAAGGCTTTGGAACGTTATGTCGATCCGTTGACCAAAGCTTTCGTGCGGTTGCAACAGGCAACGGGCCAGTTGGCGCGTGTCGGCCTTTCGCGCCCCGAAGAAGCTGGCGCTGCCGCCAGCGAGTATCTGCGCCTGTTTGGGCTTGTGGCGTTGGCGTACCAGTGGGCCCGCATGGCCGAAGTGTCGCTTGCCAAGCTGGAGCAGAAAACCGGCGAGGACGATTTCTACCGCGCCAAGCTTTCGACTGCCTCCTTCTTCATGGACAAGGTGTTGCCGCAGACCGGTTCGCTCTTTGCCTCCATCATGGCGGGTGGGGCAACAATGATGGAGTTTCCCGAAGCCGCGTTCTAGGCGAGGCAAAAGATGTGGATTCGCATGCTCAGCGTTCTGCTCGCTGCGCGCCTTCGCGCCAGCTTGCCGCTGTTCGGCGAATCCCGTCTGCCTTTTCGCGTGCTGCCGGGCGATCTGGATTACAACATCCATATGAACAACGCGCGCTATCTGGCGTTGATGGATGTGGGACGCGTCGACCTCATCCTGCGCACCGGGCTGTGGCGGGCAATGTGGCAGCATCGCTGGTCGGCGGTATTGGCGGGCAGTTTGGTGCGCTATCGCCGCTCGCTGAAACCCTTCCAGCGGCTGGAATTGAAAAGCCGGCTGATCGGCTGGGACGAGAAATGGTTTTATATCGAGCATCGCATCGAAGCTGGTGGTGCTCTGGCTTGCCAAGCGATTGTGCGCGGCGCTTTCCTTGGGGCGGACGGGGTGGTGGTTCCGGCCATGCTGGCTAGCGCTGTTGGTCATGCCGGAGCCTCCCCCCCTCTGCCGAGTTGGGCCCGCTCCTGGCACGACGCCGATCGCGCGCTGGAGCTGGGTACGCAATCGGTATTGGTGGGAGCTTGAAATGACGCGCAATTTGAGCGGCAAGACCTTGTTCATCACCGGTGCCAGCCGTGGCATCGGCAAAGCTATCGCGCTACGCGCCGCCGCTGATGGTGCCAATATCGTCATCGCCGCCAAAACGGCCGAGCCCAATCCGAAATTGCCCGGCACGATTTACAGCGCCGCAGAGGACATCGAAGTTGTTGGCGGCAAAGCGCTGCCGCTGGTGGTCGATATTCGCGACGAACATCAGATTGCCGACGCGGTGGCGAAAGCGGTGGCGCATTTCGGCGGCATCGACATTTTGATCAACAACGCCTCGGCCATCAGCCTGACTGGCACACTGCAAACCCCCGCCAGGCGCTTTGATCTGATGATGGGGGTAAATGCCCGCGGCACGTTTTTGTGCTCGCAAGCTTGCCTGCCGCATCTGAAGCGTGCCGAGAACCCGCATATCTTGGTGCTGAGCCCGCCCATTTCGCTCAAGCCCCAATGGCTGGGGCCGCATCTGGCCTACACCATGAGCAAATACGGCATGAGCTTATGCGTGTTAGGTCTGGCCGAGGAATTTCGCGACGAGGGTATCGCCGTCAATGCGCTGTGGCCCAAGAGCGTGATCGCCACCGCCGCCTTGGCGATGTTGGGCGGTGCGGTGCAGCCGCAGAACTGCCGTACGCCAGAGATTGTCGCCGATGCCGCCCATGCACTGCTGACCCGTCCGTCGCGGCAAACCACGGGCCAGTTCCTCACCGATGAGGAAATCTTAGCCGAAGAAGGCCTCGACGATTTCGCTCGTTATGCCATCGATCCGAGCAAGAAGCTGCTGCCGGATCTGTTTTTGTCATCGGAGGACGCATGAAAATCCTCGTCGCCGTCAAACGGGTGATCGATTACAACGTGCGGGTTCGCGTGCGCGCTGATGGTTCTGGTGTGGAAACGGCCAACGTCAAATTTTCGATGAATCCCTTCGATGAAATTGCCCTTGAAGAGGCCGTACGCCTGAAAGAGTCCGGTGCGGCCACCGAGGTCATCGCGGTCAGTATCGGGCCAGTACAGGCGCAAGAGACCTTGCGTTCCGCCCTGGCGATGGGGGCTGACCGCGCCATTCTGATTCAAACCGACGAAGCTGTCGAGCCGTTGGCGGTGGCGAAGCTGCTGGCCGCTGTGGCGCGGCGTGAAAGTGTGGAACTCGCGATTCTTGGCAAGCAGGCGATCGACGATGATGCCAATCAAACCGGGCAGATGCTCGCGGCGCTGCTGGATTGGCCGCAAGGCACTTTTGCGTCCAAGCTTTCCATCGAGAATGGCCATGCCATTGTCACCCGCGAAATCGACGGCGGTCTCGAAACCATCCGTCTGGCCTTGCCAGCACTGATCACCACTGATTTGCGCCTCAACACACCGCGCTATGCCAGCCTGCCCAATATCATGAAAGCCAAGAAAAAGCCGTTGGAGGTGCTGACCCAGGCTGAGCTTGGTGTCGACATCACGCCGCGTCTCGTCACGCTGAAGGTGGAAGAGCCGCCAAAGCGCAAAGCAGGTGTCAAAGTGGCGGATGCAGCGCAGTTGTTTGACAAGCTGAAGCATGAAGCGAAGGTGATCTAATGGCTGTCCTCGTCCTTGCCGAACATGACAACAGCGTCCTCGCGGCGGCCACGCGCAACACCGTCACCGCAGCCGCACAGCTGGCAACGGGGCCGGTGCATGTGCTGGTTGCTGGTCAGGCGGCGTCCGCGGTCGCTGCCGAAGCCGCGCGCCTCAGCGGAGTGGAAAAGATACTGTTGGCGGATGATGCCGCTTATGCGTATGGCTTGGCCGAGCCGTTAGCAGCGTTGCTCATCAGCCTTGCGGAAAACTACGACGCGATCCTCGCCCCTGCCACTACCTTCGGCAAGAATGTGCTACCTCGGGCCGCAGCGCTGCTCGACGTTGCGCAGATCTCCGATGTCACAGCCATTCTGTCGCCTGACACCTTCGTTCGGCCCATCTATGCTGGCAATGCGCTGGCCACGGTGCAAAGCACGGACAAGCGCAAGGTGATCACGGTGCGGACAACCGCCTTCGCCCCAGCGGCGGACGGTGGCGCGGCAATTATCGAAAGTCTTTCGGCTGCTATCCCCGTCCCGCGCTCCCAATTTGTTGGGCGTGAGGTGACGCGCTCAGAGCGCCCCGATCTGACCGCAGCGCGGGTGGTGGTGTCAGGCGGGCGCGGGTTGGGTTCGAAAGAGAATTTCCTGCTTATGGAAAAACTAGCGGATACGCTGGGGGCAGCGATTGGCGCCAGCCGCGCGGCGGTGGATGCCGGTTACGCGCCCAATGATGCGCAAGTCGGTCAGACGGGCAAAATCGTAGCGCCCGATCTCTACATCGCGGTGGGGATTTCCGGCGCCATCCAGCATCTGGCGGGCATGAAGGACAGCAAAGTCATCGTCGCCATCAACAAGGACGAAGAGGCGCCGATTTTCCAGCTTGCCGATTACAGTTTGGTGGGGGATTTGTTCGTCGAATTGCCGAAGCTTTGTGCGCTGTTATCCGGAGCGCAAGGATGACGCGCGAACAAATGGAAATTGATTGTGTGGTAGTGGGGGCAGGGCCTTCGGGTCTTGCCGCTGCTATTCGCCTCAAGCAACTCAAGCCCGACCTGTCGGTTTGCGTGCTGGAAAAGGGCTCCGAGGTCGGCGCTCATATTCTCTCCGGCGCGGTGTTCGAGCCGCGTTCGCTGAATGAGTTGATCCCGGATTGGCAAGCCAAAGGCGCACCGCTGAACACCGCGGCGAAAGACGATCATTTCTATTATTTGACGCGCAGCAAGGCCTACCCGTTGCCGACGCCCCCACCGATGCACAACCATGGCAATTACATTATCAGCCTGGGCAATCTCTGCCGCTGGTTGGCGGGCCAGGCCGAAGCGCTGGGAGTAGAAATCTTCACCGGTTTTGCTGCCGCGGAAGTGCTGTATGGCGAGGACGGCCATGTCAAAGGCGTTGCGACCGGCGATATGGGGATCGGTAAGGATGGCAAACCCACCGAGACCTATACGCCCGGCGTGGAATTGCTGGCGCGTCAGACCATCATCGCGGAAGGCTGCCGCGGCTCACTGACCCGCACCCTATTCGAGCGCTTTGATTTGCGTGCCGATTGCGATCCGCAAACCTACGGTATCGGCTTCAAGGAATTGTGGGAGATCGACCCCGCCAAACACCAGCCGGGCAAGATCCTTCACACTATCGGTTGGCCGCTGACTGCTGACACCTATGGCGGCTCGTTCTGCTATCACCTGGAAAATCACCAACTGATCGTCGGCTTCGTCGTCGGGCTCGATTATGCCAATCCATTTTTGTCGCCCTTCGAGGAATTCCAGCGTTACAAAACCCATCCCTTGATCCGGCCGCTGCTGGAAGGCGCCAGGCGCCTCTCCTATGGGGCGCGGGCAATCTCTGCCGGTGGCGCGCAATCGGTGCCGAAGCTGACTTTTCCGGGTGGTGTACTGGTCGGCGATACTGCGGGCTTTCTCAACGTACCGAAGCTGAAGGGCAGCCACACGGCGATGAAGTCCGGCATGCTGGCCGCCGAGGCGGTTGCGGAAGCTCTGGATTCTGGTGCTGTGGAGGCGGCGAGCTATCCCGCGCGCCTCAAGCAAAGTTGGTTGTGGCGTGAGCTTTACGCTGTGCGAAACATCAAGCCCTCCTTCAAATGGGGCTTGTGGCCAGCTTTGGCTTATGCGGCTCTGGATAGCTTTGTGTTGCGCGGACGCGCACCCTGGACGCTGCACCACACGCCTGATCACACGCGCCTGAAGCCAGCCGCCGCCAGCAAGCCCATTGCCTATCCCAAACCGGACGGCAAGCTTACCTTTGACCGCTTAAGTTCGGTCTTCGTTTCCAACACCAATCACGAAGAAAACCAGCCCGCGCATCTGAAGCTGAAGGATGCTGCGGTTCCGATAGCGATCAATCTCAAGCTTTATGACGCGCCGGAGCAACGCTATTGCCCGGCCGGGGTTTACGAAATCGTTGAAGGCCCGGCTTTGCGGATCAATGCCCAGAACTGCATCCATTGCAAAACCTGCGACATCAAAGACCCGACCCAGAACATCGTCTGGACGGTACCTGAAGGTGGTGGCGGGCCGAATTATCCCAACATGTAGCGCTTCCCGCTCAACCGCGTGGCTTGCGTGTCTTCTTGGCTTGGCGGGTACGGGCTGCTCGTTTGCCCGCTGCGGCCAGTGTTTTGGCGTTCTTGCCGCCAGCAGCGGCAGTGCTCTCGCGTCTGTTGCTGGCGCCGATATGACTCTTGCCCTCGCGCTCTTGCTGGCCGGTCTGACCTTTGGCCTCTTTGCGCTGGGTCTTTGCCCGGTTGCTACGGTTTTTGGCTTTGCTTTCGGAGCGCGAAGCACCGGCTTCATGCAGCGCAATGGCAATGGCTTGCTTGCGGCTCTTCACTTTACCGCCAGCGCCCGCCTTGCCGCTCTTAAGCTCGCCGTGCTTGAATTCGTGCATGACGCGCCCTTCGGTGCGCCGCTGACGAGGGGTGGATTTGGCCATGGCTTATTCTCCTTTTGAGGGCCAACGCGCCAAACCCGCTGCTGTTCCGCTACCGCGACCCGGCCAAGGATAACGATAATGCATATGATCCAGATTCTCCTGCCGGTGCGGGACAACGCCGGGCTTGCCTATGAGGAGAGCGTCTTCCAAGCCATCAACACGACGCTGGTGGAAACATTTGGAGGGGTCACCGCCTATTCGCGCTCACCAGCGAAAGGGACTTGGGTCAATGCCGAGCGGCACGAGCTCGATGACGTGATCGTTGTCGAAGTCATGGCAGCGACGCTGGATCGCGTTTGGTGGCGGCGGCTGCGTGAGCGCCTGGAAGCCGAGATGAGGCAAGCGGAAATCGTCGTCCGCACCTATGCCATCGAGCGTCTTTAGGCGTTGGGATGGTTACTCCGAGGCGGGCGCGGACACGGTCGTGCGCGGGACTGGAGCCGGTTTGGCGTCGCGGCCTTGCAGCAGCGTGCCGACGGCGTCGGATAGATTGCCCAAAAGCTTTTGAACTGGCGCCGTGGCGAAGCCACCAAGAAACGTCATCACGATCCGCTCGCTGGCGGTTACAAGCCCGCCCGTAGCAGAACCTTGGGCCACCAGATCAAAGAGAATTTCGCCCAGAACGACCCCGGAAATCAACCCAAGCACCGCCCGCACCCAATAGCTGCCTTCAAAGATGGGATCGAAGGTGGCGTCCTCAATATAATGACTGATGATGGCAAGGTTGGAAAACGCAGAACCCAAACTGGCGACCGCGAAGAGAAAGCCAAGCACGGCGTAGGCGACCAAGCCATGCAAATTGAACCAGCCTGCTGCGACGTTCTTCACGTCTACCGGAGCTGTGGTGCTGAGAAAGCCTGTCATGAGCAGTGCAAAAAAAGCAAACGCGACCATCTGGCGGACCACGCGCACTGGGCCGAAGGCGTAAAGCTGCGGATGGGTTTGGCGCTCTATTTCGAAAAGCACCAGGGTGCGGCCGCTTGCCGGGGTTATGATCGCGGAAAGCTGGCTGTGCAGCGCCATCATATTTGAAAACGAAACCGGATCGTCAGCTAGGGACGATCCCGACAGCGCTGTCGCCGCTTGCTTGCTGACATCGGCTGGTATCGGCTTATCTTTGTCCAAGGCGTAGTGGAGCATCGCGGCGCATTCTTGGAGCAATGCCTTTTTCAGTGTGGTGATAGGATTTTGGCTGTCTTCCACCACGCGTGGACGCGGCACCAAAGCCTGCGGGTCGGATTGTTTCGTCGCCAAGTCGGTCATGATCGAGCCCCCAACACGTGCCACCGAAGCCA
>JARLIR010000148.1 GCA_031291635.1 Rhizomicrobium sp.
ATTCAGGTCTTGATGGATAGCCTGCGCCAAGTCTCGACCGATATCGCGCACGATTTGCGCACCCCGTTGACGCATCTTCGCCATAAGCTCGAAAGCGTGCGCAGCGAAAGCGCCTCGCCGCAAGATTATGCTGCTGCCGTCGATAGCGCCGTCGGCGAGTGCGACAAGCTGCTGGACATCTTCACGGCCCTCCTGCGCATCGCCCAAATCGAGGCGGGTGCCCGCCGCGCCGCTTTTGGAGAGATCGACATAAAAGCGCTAGTCGAGGAGGCGCGCGACATGTACGGCCCGGGCTTGGATGACAGCAAGCATGTGTTGCGCGTCAAAGCCGAGCCGGTGCCCGCTCTGCGCGGCGATGCGCAACTTCTGATGCAGCTCATCTCCAACCTCCTCGACAACGCGGCAACCCATACGCCTGCGGGCACCGAGATCACGCTGTCCTGCGCCATGGTTGGCGGCACGCCCAAACTTGTTGTGGCTGATAACGGCCCGGGCATTTCGGATAGCGAGCGTAAGAATGTGCTGCGCCGCTTCTACCGCTGCGAGCAGAGTCGCTCGACGGAAGGATCAGGGTTGGGTCTGTCCCTTGTGGCCGCAATTGCGGAGCTCCACGATGCCACGCTGATCTTGGCCGCCAACGCGCCTGGTTTGCGAGTGGAAGTCGCCTTTCCGTCACACCCTGCGTAAGGGTGCCGCAGCAAGCACATCATATTGCCCAAGGATGTTGCGAACATTAGCGCGCGGTAACTTATCTTCGCGCCCAGTTCACGGAAGTGTTTCCGTTGCGCGATGTTGGACCCCCATTGATCCACGCGGGATGAACGACCGGCCGTAACGGCTTGTCGCATTTTGTGGGGATCACAATGATCAGGCAGTCTTTCACTGGCAGTCTTTTGTGCAGCTGCGCGCTCGTGGCCGTGCTGTCACCGGCTTTTGCCGAGATGAGCAGCGAAGACACCGAGACGGTCGTCGTCACGGCGTCGCGTTTGGCCGAGCAGGCGCGCCTTCAGCAGAAGAACGCGATCAACATCGTCAACGTCCAGTCGGCCGAAGCGATGTTGAAATATCCAGATTTCAACGCCGCTGAATCGCTGGCTCGCATGCCGGGCATCACGCTGATGAGCGACACCGGCGAAGGCCGCTTTGTCATGATCCGCGGCATCGATCCCAACCTCAACGGCACCACCTATGGCGGGGTGGTTCTGCTTAACACCGATCCCGGCGGCACCTACCAAGGTGGTGGTGGCCGCGCCGTGGAGCTCGACACTATTCCAGGCGGCGCGATTGACGGCATCATAGTCACAAAATCGCTGACCCCCGATCACGAGGCCGAAGGCCTTGGCGGCTCCATCGAGCTGACACCGCGCAGCGCCGCCAATATCACGACGCCCTTCGCAGAACTAAACCTCGGCTTTGGCTACGAGCCGATCCACGGCCGCAGCGGCCCGCTGAATGCCGATCTGGCGTTTGGTGCCCGCTTCGGTTTTGAAGATGGCGGCTTGGTGGTCGAACGCGGCCAGAGCGCCGACAAGGTCAATCCGGGATTTGTCTCCAATCCGACGCCGTTCTCGTTTGTAGTGTCCTCGTCGTGGCGCGAGGACCGCCGCGCCTTCGACGATTTGGAAGAGGATTATATCAACGATCCGGCCAAATCGGGCACGCCGCAGGATAAGGTTTTCGACGACCTGCAGTTCCGCAAATACGATGCCCATCGCAAGCGCTTCGCGATTGGCGGCGAGTTCGACTTCAAGCCCAACGACGAGCATCGCTATTATTTCCGCGCCAATATGTTCGGCTATGACGAGCAGATCATCAAAAACCACTTGGTCTTCAACAACCTCGGTGGTCATTACGCGACGACTATTAGCGGCAACCAAGTCAGTACCCAGTCCGATATCACTATGAAGGGTACCAATTCTCAGACGATTGCGCGCAACAACGTCTATGTGCTGGGTGGTGAAGACGATTTTCATGTCGTCAAGCTCGACTATCATGTGGCTTATTCGCGTGCCACGAATTCCGCCGATCGCAGCTTTGGCGCCACCGTCACCGGCCCCAAGGGCGTTCACGTCACTTATGACAATACCTCCGACCCGAACTTCCCAATGATGAAAGTGACGGACGGAACCAATCTCAATGACCCGTCGCTCTACACCTTAACCAAGCTGAGCAACGGCACCGAAAAAGATGCTGACCAGGAATATTCCTACGCCGCCAACGCCACCATCCCGGTAGACATCCTGAGCAGCGACGATCGCTTGAAGTTCGGTTTCGAAGTGCGGCTGCGCACCAAATCGGGAACGCCAAACACCTCGCAGAAGGTCTCGCTTCCCAAGGCGCCGCAGTATCTTTCGCTACTGTCGCCGATGCCAGCCTACACGAATTACTATCACAACCGCTACACCAACGGTCCCGGCATCAATGACGGCTTACTCTTTGCCAATGTCCAGAACGGAACCTGGGCCATTGCGCCGGCCGCGGTAGACACCTCGAGCATTTGGTCAGGTGATGAGAACATCTATTCCGGCTATGGCATGTACACCGGCGAATACGGTGCATGGGGCTTCATGGCTGGTGTGCGCATGGAATCGACGGTCGCCAAATACACCTTCGTTGACGACCAACTCGGCACTTTGACGATGCCGAAGACCTATACAAACTTCTTCCCTTCGGCACAGATTCGCTATGAATTTGCCCCCGATCTGATTGCCCGCGCCAGCTATTCGGCTGGCATTGGTCGTCCGGGCTTTACCCAGGTCACGGGCAATTCCCATACTGACACCACGAACTGGGTTATCTCGACGGGTAACCCCAATCTGAAACCGCTCACCGGTAACAGCTTCGATCTCGATCTGGAATGGTATCTCAACGACAGCGGTATCTTTGAAGTTGGAGCCTTCGATAAGGAAATCCAGAACTATATTTTCAAGCGCGATCTCGTTGTCACGACCGATTCGCGCGCGGTGGCCTTGGGCTGGGTGCCAGCGGATGGCAACATCCACCTCGACAGCTATGGCAATATCCCCAGCGGCTCTGATCGTGGCATCGAAGTGGCCTATCAGCAGAAGTTCACCTTCCTGCCGAAACCTTTTGATGGCTTTGGCTTCGATGGCAACTATACCGTGGTGACGAGCAGCAGCGACGAATATCCCGGCGAAAAACACGCCCTGCCAGGCACCGCGCCGAGTACCTTCAACGCCTCGATTTTCTATGAGGCTTATGGCTTAACGCTGCGCTTGTCGTCGCAATATACGGGTCATAACCTCTATCAGGTCGGTGGTTCCCGCGCTCAGGATCAGTTCGAAGACTCACGCTTCCAGGTGGATTGGACGTCGAGCTACCAGCTCTGCGATAACGCCACGGTCTACTTCAATGCCAAGAATATCAACAATGCACCGCTACGCATCTATATGGGGACGCCGAGCTGGCCGATCCAGCGCGAGTTCTACGACCAAACTTATGAAACCGGTGTTCGTTTAAAGCTCTGATAAACCGGGTATAACGGCAAACGACCAGCAGCAGGAACAAGCTATGCGTATTCAATCTATCGGCAAGATCTTGGGCGCGCTTCCTTGCTTCGCCCTGCTGCTGGTTAACCCCTTACAGGCCGCCGCCACCGTTCCCCACTACGACCACATCTTTGTGATCGTGGAAGAGAATAAGGGTTACGATCTGATCATGGGGCACCCCGACTGGGCGCCGAATATCAACAAGCTGGCTCATGAATACGGCATGGCCACGCAGTTTTATGCCGAGGTCCATCCCAGTGAAGCCAACTACATCGCCATGCTAGGCGGCGATACGTTCGGCATTCACGACGACGATGCTTTCTTCTGCAAGCAAGGCGTCAAAAACGAATTTTGCGCCAAGACCGACACAGCGAATTATGCCGATCACACCATCACCGCGCGCAGCTTGATGGATCAGATGGCGGAAAAGGGTCTCACCTGGAAAGTCTATATGGAGGACATACCGGGGCCGGGCTCCCTGGTTCCGGCTTGGCCGTCAGCCAGCAATCCGGTGAAGGGCGTGCCGAACGCGCTTTATGCCGCCAAGCACAATGGCTTTGTCAACTTCAAGAGCGTCAACACCAAACCTTATCCCGAGCTGATGCAGCTCATGGTGGGCTTCCACCAGCTGGATGCAGACATCGCGTCCGGCAGCCTGCCGAATTTCGCGCATATCGTTCCCAATCAGTGCAACGAAATGCATGGCCGTGGCGGTAAGGATGGCGATGGTACGCCGGAGGATTGCCGGAGCGGCAATATGCCGGGCCTCATCCATCGCGGCGACGCCGAACTCGGCCGCATCGTCACCGCCATCATGCAATCGCAGGCTTGGACGGGCGCCGGAAACTCCGCCATCGTGATCACCTTCGACGAGGATGATGGCGCCGCCCGCAATGCCCCTGTGCAAGGCTGCTGCGGCTATGATCCCAAAAGCCCAGCGAATTTCGGCGGCGGCCGTATCATCACGCTGGTCGTCACCAATCACGGCCCACGGCATGTCGAGGACAACACTCCTTACAATCATTATTCACTGCTGCGGACGGTTGAGGATGCCTTCGGGATTACCGAACATCTCGCGCACGCCGGAGATACCAAAGGCGGCATCGTTTCGATGGTTCCGCTGTTTGTTGGCAAGAAGTAATCCAGCGCGGCGCTGCATTCGGATTTAATGACCAAGCAGAGTCGCACCTCCTTCTTCACGCGCTCAACGAGCACCCAAAAACGTTCAGGGAACCCACCATGCGCCTTTCCAAGATTCTCACTGCCGCTGTTTTCGCTCCGGCTCTTTTTATCGCCGCCTTCGCGGCGGATCAGGCACCCGCCTATCGCATCGTGAAAGAGGTTGCTCTGGGGACGCCGGACCGTTGGGACTATGTCGTCTATGACGGCCCCCAAGATCGCGTCTTCGTCGCTCATAGCGACAAGGTGACCGTTGTCGACAACAAAACCGGCCTAGTGGTCGGTCATGTCGAGGGCATGCCGGGTGGCACCCATGGCGTCGCCTTCGCGGCGGGCAAAGGTTACACCGATGACGGCAAGGCTGGCGTCGCTGTGGTCTTTGATCTCAAGACCCTGAAAAAGCTCAAGACCATCAAAGCCGAGCCGGACGCGGACGGCATCGTCTTTGATCCCACCAGCGGCCATATCCTGGTGATCGATGGCGATTCCGGCAAAGTCACGGCAATCGATCCCACAACCGATAAAGTCGTCGCCACCATTGATGCGGGCGGTGGCTTGGAGTTCGGTGTTTCCGGCGAGAACGGCAAGTTTTATGTCGATGGCGCGGAAAAGGGCGAAATCGTCCGTATCGATACCAAGACCAATCTGGCGGATGCCCATTGGCCGCAAAAGGGTTGCGTCAAGCCGCATGGTCTGGCGATTGACCGCCAGTCGATGCGCCTGTTCGCATCTTGCGCCAACAAGGTGATGGTCGTGGTCGATGCCAATACGGGCGCGCAGCTTGCTGCGCTACCGATTGGTGAGGGTACCGATTTCGCCGAATTCGATCCCAGCCGCAAATGGGCGTTCAGTTCCAATCGTGACGGTACGCTTTCGGTCATCGCCGAAGAGGGCGGTTTGCGGGCTCTGACGCCGGTGACGACTGCCTATGGCGCCCGCACCATGGCTGTCGATCCCAAAACGGGCCGCCTCTTTCTGGTCTCGGCGGATTATGCCGTGGATGACAAAGCCGCCGATGCCCGTCACCGCTATACGATCAAGCCCGGTACGGCGAAGTTGATCATGCTGGATCCGGTGACCACGCCCTAAGCAGAAGCCGCTGGCCAGCCTCCTGCTGAACATGCCACACCCTTTGGCCGAATGGCTTCGGTGGCAGTTGGCGTTAATTCGGGAGGCTGAAGGGCTGATGGACTACAGACTTATAAGTGTCAGTGCCGCGCTAGTCGCGGCGCTGACCGTTATCGGCTGCGCCTCCGAACCGCCGCCTCGTCATCAGGCCAAACCGGGCGCGGCCGCGCCACTCCTTGCGCGCTTCGTGGACCAGGACGGCAACCTGACACGCGCTGCCATGGATCAAGGACTGCGCAAAGCATTTGATGCCGCTGACCTCGACCATGATGGCGTCCTCCAGGCGGATGAAGTGCGACCGTTGAACGAGGCGCGGGCAGCGGCTGATCCCTCGGTGCCGCGGATCATCGATTGGAACGGCGACGGCGTCATCAGTTTCAAGGAATTCGCTGCCGCGCCGCATGCTCTCTTCGATCAGTTGGATCGAGATGGCGACGACGTGCTGACCCCCGAAGAACTTCAAGGCAGCGGTGCAGGGGCCAGTGACGGTCCGGGACACGGCACAAGCGGGCATAGTGGCAGCCATCGCGGCAGACGGAGCGGGGGCTAGCGCTCTAGTCATCTGCCCGCATACCGAGCCGCGCGTCATGGCAAAACCGATTAAATAGCTTACGCAACGGTAGAGGACTATTTCTCCCCGGCTTAGGAGACGCGCCGCTGTGCGTTAACGGTACTTTGTCCTTTACCACCCAAAATCACTTTAGGTTGTTTGCTACAACTACAGTGGTAAGCTGCTATCGCAGTCTCTGAAACGTCGTCATCGACGCGTACAGTTTCCGAGCCTGCCGACAGGCGTGCGTTATCGCTGGCATCTCTGGGGGATGCGGTCGATGAGTGGGGGCGTTAAAGCCAGCAAATTTGGGCTGGAAGGTGTCATCTGTTCGCAGATGGCGGCCACTCTGCTGCGCACAGATCGCAGGCCGCGACGACTGATTCATCTCATCCCCGGACGACTTCCCTTGTTTCAATCGTGCTCACTGGCGCGCAAGCGCTGCGTGACTGCGCTTGCGTTGCAAGCCGCTGCATTCGAATTCCGCTCAACACAAATGGGGCAGAGCTATGCGCAAATCGAATCTCGTCGCCGGTAGCACAAATACGGGTGTGAAGGCATTTCGCACCGCACTTTTCGGCTCAAGCGCATTTTCTGCGGTCCTCTTTTGCGGCTTCCTTGTGGTGCCGCATTCGGCTGCCGCGGCGCCGCTGACGGTTATCCAAAATGGCGGCAACGGCTCGAATGGCCACGGCTGTTGCGGCGGCAATGATGGTGATCCGGGCGATCCCGGTACCGCGATCAGCGCCAGCAACAGCGATTGGATCCACGCGGAGTCCAACGGTGGCAATGGCGGTGCGGGGCAGGGAACCTTCGGTGGTGACGGCGGCCACGGCGGCTCAGGCGGCACCATCGATCTCACCACCACGGGCAGCATCACGTTGACGGGTGTGAATTCGGCCGGGATTTATGCCTCGAGCAATGGTGGCAAAGGCGGCCATGGTGGCGATTCCGCGGCCTTTGCCAGCGTCGGCGATGGCGGTGCTGGCGGTACCGGCAACACCATCACCATCAACAACATGGCCACTATCAACGCGCTGCAAAACAATTCGTCCGGCATCGTTGCCTTAAGCCTTGGCGGTTCGGGTGGTGATGGCGGTTCTTGCGGTACGGGCTGTTTCGGTGGCGGTGGCGGTGGGCCGACGGGCACGGGCGGGACAATCAACATCACCTCGAGTGGTGACATCACAACCCTGGGCGCCAGCAATTCGTTTGGCATATTCGCGCAAAGTGTCGGTGGCGCTGGTGGCGCCGGTGGCAGCAACAACTTCTTAGGACTGGCAGGCTGGGCAGCGGATTCGACCAGCGGCGGCGACGGCGGTTCGGTTACCGTCAACACCACGGCTGGCAAGATTTCGACCAAAGGCGTCGGTTCCTCGGCGATCTATGCGCAAAGTATCGGCGGCGGTGGTGGTGCGGGCGGCACGGGTGTCGGCTTGTTCTATGGCGGTGGCGGCGCGGGAACGGCCGGTGGCTCCGGCAACGCAGTGCAGGTGATCAACTACGCCACGCTGACCGTCACTGGCAATCAATCGGATGGCATTTACGCTCAAAGCATCGGCGGTGGTGGTGGTGCTGGCGGCACTGGCGGCAGTCTTTTCGCGAGTTTTGGTGGCAGTGGCGGCGCTGGCCAAAACGGCGGCATGGTGGATGTGCAGAACCACGGCGCTATCACGGTTAGCGGCAACGCTGATTTCAATAACATTTCGAGTTCGACCCTTGCAGCGGGCATCTTCGCCCAATCGATTGGTGGTGGCGGCGGCGACGGCGGCGCGGCACTTGTGGGACTGGCCAATTTCGGCGGTACCGGCGGCGCAGCCGGAACGGGCAATACGGTCACCGTTACCAATGACGCCACGATCAAGGCGCTGTGTGGCGCGGCTTGCGTCGGCGGCCAAGCAATTTTCGCACAAAGTGTCGGTGGTGGCGGCGGCAATGGTGGCGGCGCTTTGGGTGTCGTTTCCTTTGGCGGCGCGGGCGGCGGCGGCGGCGACGGCGGCGTCGTCACAGTCACTAACAACGGCGGCTTGACGACAACGGCGCAGTTTTCCGCTGCCCTGTTTGCGCAAAGTGTCGGCGGCGGTGGCGGTAACGGCAATTTTGCGGGCGGGATCGCATCCTTCGGTGGCTCGGGTGGCGAAGGCGGTACCGGCCACGCCGTTACTGTCAACAATGGCAATGCGATTTCCACGAGCGGCGCGGATTCGGACGGCATCTTCGCGCAAAGTGTTGGCGGTGGTGGCGGCAATGGCGGCGGCGCGGTTGGTGTCGGCGTCTTCGTCTCTTTCGCCATGGGCGGTGGCGGCGGTTCGGGCGGTGATGGCGGCACGGTTTGCGTCAATACCAACAACGGTTCCTGCTCCAATCCGCTGGCCAACGCCTCGGCGCTGATCCAGACCAGCGGTGATCGCTCGACCGGCATTTTGGCACAATCGGTGGGCGGAGGCGGCGGCAATGGCGGCTTCGCGATTTCTGCCTCCGTTGGCTTATATGGCAATGTGAGCATTGGCCTTGGCGGCATGGGCGCGATGGGCGGTCATGGCGGCGATGTCTTTGTTGGTGGTGGCGGCACCATCATCACCGGCTCGCAAGCCTCCTCCGGTCCCAACGCTGGTCAGTTCTCTGATGGCATTGACGCGGAATCGATTGGTGGCGGCGGCGGCAATGGCGGCTTCTCTGTTGCAGTCGGGGCTTCTACGGGCGCCTCTCTCAGTGTCGGGCTTGGTGGTAATGGCGGCGCGGGCAATTACGCAGGCGCGGTCACGGTCAATACGCAGGATAGCGTCACCACTTATGGCGATCAGGCGATTGGTATCTTCGCTCGCTCTATCGGTGGCGGTGGCGGTAATGGCGGCTTCGCGTTTGCGGGCGCGGGTTCGCCCTACGCTTCGGTCGGCCTGGCCTTTGGCGGCGGCGGCGGCGACGGCGCTTATGCGGGCGCGGTTAAGCTCGACAATGCTGGCACGATTACAACCTTCGGCGCGTTGTCGAACGGCATCACGGCACAATCCATCGGCGGCGGTGGCGGCAATGGCGGCTTCTCCGTTTCGGCGGCTGTGACCATCTCGGGTTCGAGCGGCAGTGCCGCTCTATCGTTCGGCGGTGACGGCGGCAGTGGCGGCTACGGCGGTACGGTCCACGCTTCCAACACCGGCGCGATCAACACCAATGGCGTCGGCGCCGACGGTATTCTGGCGCAATCGATCGGTGGCGGCGGCGGCAATGGCGGCTTCTCGGGCGCTTTGACGGTCAGCGGCGGGGCGGCATTCAGTGACGCCATCGGCGGTGGCGGTGGTGGCGGCAATCATGCGGGCGCTGTCGATGTGACGAACACCGGTTCGATCCGGACGATGAGCGACAACGCGACGGGCATCACGGCGCAGTCCATCGGCGGTGGCGGCGGCAATGGCGGCTTCTCGCTGTCGGTCAGCGCCACACTCAATTCCATGGCCATCGGCAAGGCGACGGGCGGCAGTTCGGGCGACGGCGGTTATGGCGACACCGTCTCGGTGCTCAGCAACGGCACCATCTGGACCTCGGGCAATCTCGCTTACGGTATCTTGGCGCAATCTATCGGTGGCGGTGGCGGCAACGGCGGCTTCTCGATCGCCGGCGCCTTCTCCGAAAGTGGCAGCGCCACCGGCAGCAGCGTCGGCGGCAATGGCGGCAATGGCAATTATGCCAGCGCCGTTACTGTGACCACCAATCCCACCAACACCTCGTCCAAGCCTGGCACCGTGATCTACACCACCGGTCTTGGTTCGATTGGCATCCTGGCGCAGTCCATTGGCGGCGGCGGCGGTAATGGCGGCTTTGCGGCCGACATCAATGCCTCGATCGAAGACGGCGCTGGTGACAATTCTCTGGGAGCCACCGGTGCAGTGGGCGGCGGCGGCGGCTTGGCCAGCAATGGCGGCACCGTCACGGTCAACAACAACGGTAAGGTCGTCACCACCGCCAATGCGGCGCATGGTATTGTGGCGCAATCGATTGGTGGTGGTGGCGGCAATGGCGCTTTTGCCATCTCGGGTTCGTTCTCGCTCGAAAGCGATGCCTCAAGCAATGCCGTCGGCGGTAAGGGCGGCACTGGCGGCAAAGGTTCCAAAGTCACCATCAATAACAAAGGCGATGTTCAGATCAGTGGTGATCTGGCCAACGGCTTGGTCGCGCAGTCCATCGGTGGTGGCGGTGGCAATGGCGGCTTCTCGATTTCTGGCGCCCTCTCGCTCGGTGGCAAAGCGGCGAGCAACAGCGTCGGTGGTTCTGGCGGCAATGGCGGCATCGGCGATGAAGTCGACGTCTATAATTCCAATGCCATCACCATCGGCGGCGCCCACAGTGTCGGCATCGTGGCACAATCCGTCGGCGGTGGCGGTGGCAATGGCGGCTTCGCCATCGGCCTCGGCGTCAGCATCAACGGTTCAGACGGCGTTTCTGACACGACCGGTGGAACGGGCGGTGGCGGCGGCAAAGGCGGTGTCGTCAATGTCTATAATTATGCGGGCGCCTCGATCATAACGCAGAACGCGATGGATTTCGGCATCCTGGCGCAATCGATTGGCGGCGGCGGCGGCAATGGTGGCTTCACCGTCAGTGGCGCCTTCTCGTCCTCGGGCGATGCCAAAACGACCGTCGGCGGCGGCTGTAACGCCGATTGCACGAGTTCGGCGACGGGCGGTGGCGGTGGCGACTCGATGGCGGTGTTGGTCGACAACGCCGGTTTCATCGCCACCAATGGTGCGCTCTCTGTCGGCGTTGTGGCGCAATCGATTGGCGGAGGCGGCGGCACCGGCGGTTGGGCAGGAGCCCTCTCGCTCAGCACGGGCGGCGATTCCGCCAGCACTGCTATTGGTGGCTCGGGGGGCGCCGGTGGCGTCGGCGGCCAGGTTACGGTCACCAATGAAGCGGGCGGTGTCGTTCATACCTTCGGTGCCAGTTCGGTCGGCATTTTGGCGCAGTCCATCGGCGGCGGCGGCGGCAGCGGCGGCTTCGCTGGCAGTCTGTCGGTCTCCACGGGCGGCGACGCCAGCAACAATGTCGGTGGCGGCGCGGGTGGCGGTGGCGGCAATAGCGGCCTCGTGACGGTTCAGAACGCTGGCCTCATCCAAACCGAAAAGGACAACTCGACTGGCATTCTGGCGCAGTCCATCGGCGGCGGCGGCGGCAATGGCGGCTTCTCCATCGCGGGCTCTGGCGGCACCGGTGATGGCTCGGCCAACAACGTCGGTGGTGCGGCAGCGGCTGGTGGCAATGGTGGCGTGGTGCATGTCATCAACAGCGGTCAGATCGTCGGGAATGGTGCGCTTTCCTACGGCATCCTGGCGCAGTCGATTGGCGGCGGCGGCGGCAATGGCGGCTTCAGCGTCGAAGGCACGCTCGCCAGCGGCTCGGGCGGCGACAGCCAGAGCGTCGGTGGCAGCGGCGGCGCTGGTGGCACGGGCGGCAGTGTGCAGGTCGACAATACCGGTTCGATCATTCTCAAAAAGGCTGGCTCGGTCGGTGTCTTCGCGCAATCGATCGGCGGCGGCGGCGGCACGGGCGGCTTTAACGCTGCACTCAACATTTCTGGCGGCTCCGTCGGACAGACCATCGGCGGCACCGGCGGCAGTGGTGGTGACGGCGGCAATGTCGTGGTCAACAGCACCGGTAACATCACCACCAGCGGTGACAACTCCATCGGTGTGCTGGCGCAGTCCATCGGCGGCGGCGGCGGTTATGGTGGCATCAACGTCTCCATCGCAACAGGCGACAGCAACGGCACCAGCCTGAATATCGGTTCGCGCGCCAGCGGCGGCTCCAAAGGCACGGTGACCGTCAATGTCACCGGCAACACGACGGTGAAGACCACCGGTGCGTTGTCTGATGGTCTGTTGGCGCAAGGCATTGGTGGTGGCGGCGGCTTTGGCGGCTTGGCGGTCGATGATCCGCTTGTGCTCGGCCCCGCAGGCGCCATGCTCTTCCTTGGCGCCACAGGAGCGGGTGGCGGTGACGGCACGGCGACAACGCCAACCAACAGCAACAACCTCATCACCACAGGCGCCGGTGCGCTGGCCGCGGTCGCCCAATCGATCGGCGGCGGCGGCGGTCAAGCCGGGCAGTCGGGCGATTACGATCTCGGCAGCAATGTGCTGACGCTTTCGGCGACGCTCGGCGGTAACAGCACCAGCGGTGGCAACGGCGCCGCCGCAATTCTCACCAACACGGGCAACATCACGACGGGTGGCAGCAACGCGCTGGCGCTGCTGTCGCAGAGCATCGGCGGTGGCGGTGGTGTGGCGTCTTTCTCCTTTGGCACGCTGACCGGAAGTCCACTCGGTGTTGTCGAACAACTCGGCGGTGCGGAGACCCTTGGCGGCAACGGCGCCTTGGCGCGTGTTACGACCCTCGGCAACACCAGCACCACCGGTGTGTTGGGAACCGCTCTGCTGGTGCAAAGCATCGGCGGTGGTGGCGGGTTCGGCAGTCTCGCCGTGACCTCGGGCATTCCCGTTGGCGGCCACGGTTTTGTGGCCGCACTCGGCGCCACCAAAGGGGCCGGTGGCACGGGCGCCGTGGCGGATGCGGAAGTTCTCTCTGGTAGCCTCTTGACGACCGGTCACGCCGCGCCGGCTATCGTGGCGCAATCGATTGGTGGCGGCGGCGGCTTCGCGGCCAACTTTGGTGTCAACAACGCGGCCATCGTGAATCTCGGCGCCAGCGGTGGTGCAGGCGGCGATGCCGGCCAAGTCACTGTGAACTCGGCTGCCGTGATCGCGACGACTGGGACGGATTCCCACGCCATTGTGGCGCAATCCATTGGTGGTGGCGGCGGTTTGTTCTTGGGCGTCGATTCCTCCGGCAATCCGATTGCGACCCGCGTCGAACCGATGTCCGGTGGAGCAGGCGGCAGCGGTGCCGCCGTTGTCGTGAACAACACCGCGGTGATCTCGACCACGGGTATCGGCGCGGCGGGCATCATCGCGCAATCGATCGGTGGTGGCGGCGGTCTCGTCGGCGGTGGGCAGTTCGCAGTTTCGATTCCCGTCGGTGGCGCCTTCGCTGGTACCGTGGGAGGCACCGGGTTTGGCGCTACTGTGGCTGTCACGACGACGGCAAATGTTCTCACCACCGGTAAGGACGCAACCGCGATCCTAGTGCAGAGCCAAGGCGGCTCTGGACAAAGCGATATGCGGGTGACGGTGGCCTCTGGCGTAACGGTCGCTGGTGGTACGGGGCTCGGTCATGCCGTCAGCATGTATGGCGGCTTGCGCAACATCCTGAGTAACTCCGGCAGGCTGTTGACCCAGCCGCTGCTCGCACTGGAGCCGCAGAACCCGCTGCTCGGACAATCCGCGGCGCAGAATGCGGTGCTCAATGTGGGCATCGAGGAATTCGTCATCACTGGCACCTTCGGCAGCGATACGGTCAACAATGCCGGTCAGATCTACGGCAACGTCAATCTCCAGCAGTTCGGCCCTTATACCGACGTCAACCCGTTCAACAATGCGATCAACGCCTATTTCGCGCCGGGCAACACGGTGATCCTCGGTGATGCGGCCAACAGCGGGAACCGCCTGACCAATGCCGGTACGGTGTCTCCGGGCGATTTCTACAATGTTCTGACCACGGCGCTGACCGGTAACTTCACGCAGACCTCGACCGGTACCGATCTCACCGATCTCGATCTCAATCCCAACACAGCCGACCGCATCAACCTCAGCGGCGCAGCGGCGTTGTCCGGCACGGTGATGCTGTCCTTCAACAATCCGGGATGGGCCAAGCCTGGCAGTTACGACCTGACCATCGTGGCGGCGGCGGGCGGACGCGGCGGCACGACCTTCACGACCCTCAGCTCTGCACCCTCGGCGGTATTCACGCCGACGTTGACCTATCCCAACGCCAACAACGCCGATCTAAGCTACACGATCGACTTCTCACCCTCCGGGCTCAGCGGCAACCAGCATTCCCTTGGTTATGCGGTGAACGGTATCCAGACGGCTGGCGTGCCTGCGTTCCGCATCATTGCGGCAGAGCTCTTCTTCATCCCGACGGTTCCGCTCCTGGGCAAGACCTACGATTCACTCGATGGCGAAGGCGTCTCGGGCATCGAGCAGTCGATCTTCTATTCGCGTCATCAGTTCTTCAATGCCGCGATGATGAATGCTTCGGCGGCGATTGGTGCCGGCTCGGGTCCCTTCGCACTCACCACGGGCGGTTCCGCGCCAGGCTCGAAGGACCGCTTCCGCTTCTGGATGTCCGGTTGGGGCGGCAGTGGCTACGCTGGTCCGCGCGCCAATGCCGGTAGCGCGAAAGATGATTACGGCAGTGCCGGTGGCTCGGCTGGTGTCGAATACATGATCAACGATAAGGCGCTGATCGGCTTCACGGCGGGCGCCGAACAGGCCAACTTCAATGTGCCGGCACGCCAAACCAAGGGGCACGGCGTCGGCTACAATCTCGGTCTCTACGGCATGGTGCTGTTCGAGGACAACATCTATGCCTCTGGTGTTCTCAGTTACGGCCACTACAGCAACCGCGAGATGCGGGCCAATGTCGGTGTCGGTCTCGATGCGACGCATCCTTGGACCTACATCAATCAACCGCTGACTCCGATCCCAGTCGAGAACACCATGGGCAAGTTCCACTCCCAGATGTTCGGCGGACAGCTGGAAGTGGGCTGGAAGCACGTCTTCGCAGACGGCAACCTCACGCCTTACCTCAACGTCCAGTTCGACAATCAGTGGCAGAGCAAGTTCGACGAAGCAGCCTTTGTCACTTCGACCGGGGCAGCTGGTATCCTGGGGCTCCACTATGATGCGATGTCTGTGCCTTCGGTTCCGGTCACCCTGGGCGTGCAAGGTGACACCAGCGTCGATGTCGGTGGCGGTATGACGTTGATGCCGGTGTTGAGACTGGGCTGGCGGCATGAGTTCGAAACCTTGCGGCCCGTGCAAGCCGGCTTTCTCATCGCGCCCGGCTTCGACTTCAAGACCCAAGGTGCCGAAGCGCCTCGCGATGCTTTGGAGGCTGATGCTGCTCTCGTCTTCAATGTTTCCGATAACGTCGTGATCTATACCAACTTCGCTGGCGCCTTCTCGCACAGCGGCACGGAAATGAGCGGCACAGGCGGCCTCAAGCTGAGGTTCTGATCGCTACGGAGTGCGTGGGAAGACTCGCGCACTCCTTTCCACCGGAATGGTCGCGGCGGCGCTGCGCGTCGCCGCTGGGTGCGCATGCCGTCGACGTGTCTAGCAGCACGCTCGGTCTTCATGCTCGAATAGGTCCGTGTACTTTGCAACAAAGTGCCAAATTCAAGGCTGGCGCTGAGGGCTTTTGGGGGCATCCGACGCGCACACCGGTGGTCGTCGCCACGAAGATCGTACGATATAGGATAGAGGCGCTCCACGAAAACCGCGACAAGAGAGCGCCTAAGCAATCTTGCCTATTTCCTCCGTGCTGCTGCGGCGCAACGTTTCCTCACGTGACGACTGGGGAGCCACAAGATTGATCGCGAAGATTGTCATTATCGATGACGACGTGCGCGATTTACTTCTGACCGATTATCATATGCCCGGCATGATAGACGTTGAACTGATTGAGCATCTTCACGCTAAAGGTGACGACACGCCTGCTCTAGGTATTTCTGGGCGTCTCAGTTCCGTCGTTTCGACGCGAGCAGAACGTATCGGCGTAAAGGTCCTGGAGAAGCCCGTGACGGAAAAGCGCGATCAGGTTCACTTGGCGTCAGCAGGCGAGCGCTTGAGGTGTGGGGGAGACTTTGGCGAGATGGCCATCGCCACATCTTCCCACTATGTAGGCCTTTGGCTCGCGAGGCGATGAGTGAGACGTGCGCGCACGCAGAGTTGAAATGTTGCGACCGGTTGCAAAGTTCGCCATGATGATCATCTCAAGCATCGCCAGATGTGGCGTGCGGCGCCCGCCCCGCGCCTGTATTGCTTCCGGCGAAAGTGGCGATCACACCGATGTTTGGAACCACAATGCTCCACGACAAAACTCGTTACTGGTGGTTGGTCCGCACTTTCATTTTTGCCAGCGCAGCGAGGACGATGCCGGGGGTAAGAAGCTGCGGCAGCTCGGTGATGTGGCCGTCGGGGGTATAGAGCAGATAAAGCGGCACGCCGTCGCGGCCGTGGTCGTGCAAGGCGGCGGTGATCACCGGATCGGGATTGGTCCAGTCGCCTTTCAAGGTGACGACGAGATCTTGCTGCAAACCCGCCAAGACCGCGTGATCGCTGAGGGCGACGCGTTCATTGACCAGACAGGTGACGCACCACGCCGCCGAAAAATCGACCAGCACCGGATGCCCGGAACGCAGCGCCGTTGCCACGGCTTGATTGGACCATGGTGCCCAGATTTGGCGGCTCGGAGCAGAGGCGCCGGTGACGAGAATGGCCCCCAGCGCCAGACAAGCTATCCCAGCAAGCCCCATCAGCCATGTCGCGCCGCGCAGCATGCCGAGCAACCATACCAGCGCGACAAGACCGAGACTGGTGGCAAGGGCCACGACCACTGCGTCCGAACCGTTCTGACGCCCCAGCACCCAGAGCAACCAAATCGCGGTGGCGAACATTGGAAAAGCCAGCGCCTGACGAAAGCGGTTCATCCAAGCGCCCGGCTTGGGAATCAGGCGGATCAATGCTGGCGAGGCGCTGAGCGCTGCGAAAGGCAAACCAAAGCCGAAACCGAGCGCCAGAAACACCGCCGCTGCCGACAATAGCGGCTGCGTCAAAGCATAGCCGAGCGCAGCGCCCATGAAGGGTGCGGTGCAAGGGCTGGCCACGACAACAGCGAGGGCGCCGGTGAAGAAGGCGCCGACCCAGCCACTGCGTTGCGTCAGACGCTCGCCGGCCCCGGCAAAGCCCATCGGAATCTCGAAGACACCGAGGAGGTTGAGGCCGACGCCGGCCATCAAAAGGGCGAGCAAGAGAACAACAGCGGGGGCCTGCAATTGGAAGCCCCAACCCAAGGCAGCGCCACTAGCCTTTAGCGCCAGCAGCAGCCCCGCCATGGCAGCAAAGGTGGCCATGACCCCGCAAAGATAGAACAGGCCTTCGTGCCGCGCCGCGCGGGTATCGGAGCCTGTGCGTGCCAAGGCCAAAGCCTTCATTGAGATGATCGGCAGCACGCAAGGCATCAGATTCAGGATCAAGCCGCCAAAAAAGGCGAAAGCGATGGCTGCGAAAAGACTCATGACAGCGGCTGCCGGAGCGATGGCGGCCACCGCCAACGTTGGTGCCGGTCCAGCGCTGAAGGCATAAGCGCCCTTACCTGCGATTTGCAGCACGCCAGAAAATTCCCGCACGGGCTTCGCGGTGTCGGAGGTCTGAACATTCCAGACGAGATGACCGCCGTCCAGCGACAGCTTCGGAACCGTGCCATCAGCCAAAATACTAGGCGTTGTGGGAAAGACTTCGACGGCAGCGGCGGCCGCCAGCAATGGCGCAGCGAAGCGAAGCTGCAACGTGTGGCCCTGCTGAGAGAGCGTGACTGTGCCGACGTAAGGTGACGGCATCGCCTGGCGCGCGTTCGCGAAAATGGCAGGGCTGCCTGAAGCCTTGCTGAGGTCGAGGTCCAGGGTGGCTTGTTCGGGAACACAGACATGCTCGCAGACCAGCAGATTCACGGTCAGATGCGCGATACCCGGTTTTGCGGAAGCGGCCGCCGTTAGCGGCACCAGCAGCGTCGCCTCTTTGGCATAGCCGTAATCGGTGACGGCGTTGGCGCTGAAGAGCTGCGGCGTGGGCCAAACTATCTCTCCGGCCTTCACACCTGCGGGCAGAGCCCAGCTCAAGGTGGTGGGCAGACCGGCTTCGCCGGGATTGCTCCAATAAGTATGCCAGCCGGGCGCGATCTCCTGGCGAACCGCCACCCAAGACGTTTTGCCTGGGGCAAGCGGCGCCTCGAGAGAGGCACTGAGCCGGACGTGCTCCAGCGCCACGCTGGTTTCAGCTTGGGCGCCGCAAAGCGCAAAGAGAGTACCAAAAGCTAACGACAAAATTTGGGTGATCATCATTACCTTACACACCAGGCTTGCACGGCTTCGCGCTTCAAGAAGCGTTCGGCGTGTTTGCCTTGGAGAATAGCCATGGTGGCGGTCATGCCGGCTTCGACGCACGTCGCCGCCGCTACGGTGACGGAGCGCAGAGCGTTTTCAATCGGCCAGCCGTTTTTGGGACTTAAGATGTGGCCGTAACGAACGCCGTCTTTGAGCAGAAAGCGGCGGGCATCGCCGCTGGTCGCCAGCGCGCCTTGGGAGAGTTCCAGCATCCCTTCCATAGCGCCAGCGCGCTCAACGGATTCGATGGCAACCTTCCAGCGCGTGCCGTCGCTGCGCGGGCCGGAGACACACAGATCACCGCCAAAATTCACCAGCGCGGGCAGCTTGGTAATTTGCGCCGCGACCGCCAAAGCGCGGTCCACCGCGTATTCCTTGGCCAGACCGCCGAAATCAATCTCCATGCCCGCTTGCAGTGTGAGGAAGGGACGTTGCCAGATCGCTTTGCGCCAGCCGATCAAAGGCAGAATGGCTGCGACTTCGGCTTTGTCCGGGATGCGATCCGATCCATCGAAGCGCCAGATGTGGCGCAAAACCCCGGAGGTGATGTCGAAGAGCCCATCGGAGAGCGCGTAACATTGTGCGGCGAAATCCAGCAGCATCGCTGTTTCAGTATCGACCGAGATCGCGCTCCCCGCCGCGGCGTTGATCTTGCTGATGATACTGTCGGGGCGATAGCGGCTGAACTTCTGCTCGATCCGCCGCGTTTCTGCTTCGACAGCGACGGCTACGCGTTCGCTCAGCGCCGTATCGTCGGTTTCGATCCGCAGCTCGCAAGATGTCGCCATGGCGTGGAAGAGAAAAAGCGTGTCGCGCCCGCTGCGCTGGATTGCTGGCGCGACAACATTCTCCACAGGTGCCATGGCGGTCATCACTTAGTGGAAATTCCAGGTGTAACCGGCAAAGGCGAAGAGCGATTTGCTGCCGGAGAAGAGATCCTGGCCTTTCAACTGACCCACAGCATCGGCGGGATGACCGCTGCCGGTCTGGCTGTAATAGCCGCCACGCAGGTAAACCTCGGTCCGGCCCGACAGAGCATACCCAACCTTGGCGCCATAGGTCACAGAGGTGAATTTGCCGAGGCGGATATCGGACGAGGCGTAGGTCGGCAGTGCGGCCGCATTGGTCAGATAGTAGTGGAAGAAATTGGCCGCTGTCTGCTGATAGAGCCGCACGCTGGGTTCGACATAGAAGCGCGAGCTCAAATCCACCCGCTCGGAAAACTCCGCCGTCTTGGAGGTGATGCCCCAACTATCCTTGAAATAACGCAAGGACAAATCGGTTAGCGTCGGCCCGATGTCGATCTTGTTGTCCCAAAAGACGCTTTGGGTGGTGCGCTTTTCGGGACGGCTTTCATAAATGTACTTCAGCGGCTCGCCGGTGGTGTTATCGACGACCGAGAGAATGCGGTAGGGGTCGTTCTGATAGCCGTTCTGGTTGTCGTAGGCATAATTGAGCTGCATCAGCCAATTGCGCGTCACGGCTTGGGTCAGACCCACGACCAGACCGAACTGGTTCTTGGTTTTGGACTTGCCTGCTTTCCAGGTCCCGTCCATCACGGTCAAAGCGGTTGGCACACCGCCATAAGGCGTCGAGGTGTCGTGTTCGGCATTGAGCGAGAGGCTGACAGTGGTGTTGTTGCTGTTGAAATTCTGCGCCGCGTGAACATTGGCTGTGAGGGCGCTGTAATCGGTCTCCAAGGAGTAACCCGCCCCGAAGCCGAGCTGCGTCAGCCAACCCACTGGCTGGGAATAACCAAAATTGAAGCCTCCGCGATGATCCTTGAAACCCTTATCGACCGGCAGCAGACCGGCCGCGACCGTGTACTGACGAATGGCCGCCTGACCGGGCAGATGAATGATGGTTGCGCCGCCCGAGGCACTGGTGACAGTGGCCGAGGTTCCAGGGGTTTTGACCGGCGTCACGAAGGTTTGCAGAATGTCGGCCTTGACGGCGCCGTTGGGAGTTGCCCCTGAGACAGCATCAGCGATCAATTCGAAATTTAGCAGCTCGCCCTTGGAACCGTGAACCGCCAGGTCCAAGGTCGGCTCGATGGCGGTGATGCGTCCGCCTTTTTCGGAATAGACTAGCAGCGCGGCATCGATTTGGCTGTAAGCAACACCAGGACCGAAATCGTCGTTCTTGCCGCTGAACAGCGATTGATAATACTGGGTGTCATAGCTCTGGGCCTCGGCCTTTTCGACCTGGGCTGCCATGGTGGCGGCAATCAGACCGGCAGAGAGAGCGGCGAGCTTTTCGCGAACCTTGCCTCTTTTTTTCAATTGCACCCGCAACCTCCTCCGGCAAAGCCGCGCCCGCCACTAGAGGCTTCTTTGCTGAAGTAGATGTGGTCGATGGCGGCGAATTCGAGCGCGTAAGCGTCGACCTGCATCTTCTTCTGGGCCATCAAATCTTTTTCCCAAGGCTGTGGTCCAACCGTGCCGCAACCACTGCAGGCCACCACGATGAGCGCGCCCGCCAGAAGCCGCGCTGCCATTTTGCTAATGGGATTGTTCATTGAGCAGCTCCTCGATGTGGACGTCATAGGTGCCTTCGCGGTCGGGGTAGAAACCGGCATGGGTGTAACGGACACGCCCGTCGCGGCCGATCAGGAAGGACGTGGGCATGTCATTGATTTTGTATTTGCTGGCGATCTCGCCTTTGCTGTCGTAGACGATTTTGAATTGCGGCGCGTAGCGCTTCAGGAATGCGTCAGCAAGGTCTTTGTCGTGATCGACATTGACGGCGATGACCACCAGACCTCGGGTACCATCCTGTTCTTGAATTTGGTTCATCCAAGAAAAAGACTGGCGACAGGGCGTGCACCACGATGCCCAAAAATCGAGATAAACCACTTTGCCTTTATAAGCGCTGAGGTCGAGCTCTGCCGCGGAGGCGCGAGGCGCCAAGCAAAGCAATCCAAACAATAGGTACAGCGAAAGCCGCTGCACGGAGCGAGTGCCCATGTGCCGTCCGTTCTTGTAATTCGGTCGAGGTTTCTTGACGAAACGACATTTACCCCGCCAAGCCTACCCTGACATTGCGGGAACTCGTCATTTTTGTCGTATTTGGACGGGTTGAGACAATTCCCGCGTTATGCGGATGGATTTGCCAGTTCGGGGGCTGCAGGAAACAGCATTTCGACGCGCAAGCCGGG
>JARLIR010000149.1 GCA_031291635.1 Rhizomicrobium sp.
CTATTCGCGCTGGGTCGAGGGGCTGCTCAAGGCTTATCTCAAATACGCCTATGGCAGCTGCCGCGAAGTTTATGTGCCGTCGCAATCCATGGTGGATGCGCTGCTCGCCGACGGCATGCGCGACAATTTCAAACTGTGGCCACGCGGCGTCGACACGGAGCTGTTTAGCCCCGCGCGTCGTCACAGCGATTTTCGCGCCAGCCGCGGCATTGCGCCCGATGAATTCATCGTCACCTTTGTCTCGCGGCTGGTGCGCGAAAAAGAGCTTGACACTGTGGTGGCGACCTTGCGGGCGTTGGAGGCGCGCGGCATTGCGCACCGGGCCGTGATCGTCGGCGACGGGCCCGACCGCGCTCAGATGGAACGCGATTTGCCCCACGCCGTCTTCACGGGTTTTTTGAAAGGTGGAGAGTTGGCAGAGGCTTATGCCGCCGCCGAGGTCTTTCTATTCCCCAGTGAGACTGAAACATTTGGCAATGTTACGTTAGAAGCCATGGCCTCTGGCTTGCCTTGCGTTTGCGCCGATGCCACCGGCAGCCGTTCACTGGTGCTCTCCGGCGAAACGGGATTTCTGGTAGAGCCACGCAACAGTGCTATGTTCGCGGCGCGTATCGGCGAAATAGCGGGAGATGCTGCTTTGCGGGCGCGGATGAGTGAAGCCGCGCGGGCACGGGCCTTAAGTTTCGGCTGGGATGATTGCATGGGGCGGATTCTGGGATATTACCGGGCTCTGGTTCGCAAAGATGAGGCGGCCGCGTGAAGATCGTCGACATCTCCGAGTTCTATTCGCCCACCGGCGGCGGTGTGCGCCAATATGTCGACCGCAAATTCTTGGCGGCGGCGCGGCACGGCCATGAGCTGGTGGTGATCGCTCCTGGTACGGAAGATCGTGTCGAGCTGCGGACCGGCGGCAAGATCATTTGGATCAAGACACCGCAACTGCCCTTTGATGCCAATTACCGCATGTTCTGGAGCAGCCGCGCGGTGTTCGCCGCCATCGATGCCGAAGCACCCGATATTTTGGAAGGCTCGTCACCCTGGCGCGGCGGCTGGCTGGCGGCAAAATGGCCGGGCAAAGCCATCAAGCTGCTTTTCATGCACGCCGATCCGGTAGCGGTTTATCCGCAGACCTTGCTGATGGGAAAATTGAAACCCGCCACCATCGACACATTGTTCGGTTGGTATTGGGCGTATTTGCGCAAGCTGGCGGGCCATTTCGACGGCACGGTGGTCGCTGGCTCCTGGCTGGGAACGCGCTTTGCCCAATACGGCTTGACCAATTTGCATGTCGCGCCCTTTGGCGTCGAGACCAGCTGGTTCAAACCGGGGCAGCGCGATGAAAACTTGCGCACGGAGTTGCTGGCGCAATGTGGCCTTGGACCCGAGGCGGCGCTAGTTCTCAACATCGGACGGCATCATCCCGAAAAGCGCGTGCACACGTTGATCGAAGCGGTGCGTATTGCGCAGCAGGACCGGCCGATCGGCTTTTATGTCGTTGGCGACGGTTTCATTCATGGCAGCATCAAAGCCAAGGCCGCGGGCGTGCCGCATGTGCATCTGGCGGGCTGGTTGAAGGATCGCGCCACCGTGGCGCGCGTGCTGGCAAGCGCCGATGTGCTGCTGCATGGTTCGAGTGCCGAGACCTATGGCTTTGCCGTGGCCGAAGCTTTGTGTTGCGGCACGCCGGTGGTGGTGCCCAATAGCGGTGGCGCGGCTGATCTGGCTTCGCCCGCCTATGCCGAGACCTACACGCCCGGCGATGCCGCAGCGGCGGCAAAGAGCTTGCTTACACTTTTGTCACGCGACCGGGCAGAGCTTTCGGTAGCGGCCTGCGCGGCGGCCAAGCGCCGGATTGGCGATCTCGACAGCCATTTCGATACGCTGTTTGGCCTCTTCACCCTCGCCTTGCAGCGCAAGAAGATGGGCGCCATGGTAGACGTTACCCTGCCCGTCATTCCCGAGGATGCCGATGTTGCGCCAGAAGCTTTGTAAAATTGGTCTCTGCGTGGCGCTGTTGGCGCTGATGGTACCTGCGCTCGGTGCGACCATGAAAAGCGAGATCAGCGAACTCGACAAAATTCCGCGGGTGCATCCGGAATATCCGGTGCCGAACGAGCCGAACCAAGTTTTCTATATCGAGCGTTCGTCCAATTCGAACACGGTGGTCTATTCCGCCAACCTAGCCTCCGACGGCAAGCTTAACAGAGATGAGCCCATCATCGGCTATTGGCGCTGGTACAATGTCGATGGCCATAAGAAGGACCTCAACTTCGCCGAACGCATGATGGCCTATGGCATCAAAGCGGTGAAGCATGACGGGCCCAATGGCGCTTACAGCTTCAAGCTCGCGGCGATGGCGGAGCGCACACTCTATATCGGGCAAGATGGCAAAGGCGTGCCGGAAGTCTTCGGCAAGATCGGCAATCGCTGGGCCAAGCTCTCCTACATCTATCTCGAAGTGATCGATAAGGGGCTGCTGCCGCAAGTGCCGTCGCTCGATATTTACGGCACCGACCACGAGACCGGCAAAGCCCTGCACGAGCACATCATTCGGAATTAACGGCCGCGGGCTTGGCGGGCGCAGATGGCAAGCACGGCGGCGGTGGCGGCGAAGAGCAGCACTGGCACAGTGAAGCCAGCAAGCAGCGGTGGAATGAAACCATTCTGGCCGAGGATCAGCCCCGCCTTGATGGCAAAGTGGGCAGTATAGCCTGCAAAGACAATCCCAATCAGCGCAGGCGCCGAGGTGCCATAAGCCAGAAAGAGCATCGCTAGCGAAGCGGCCAAGAGCGCCATGCCAGTAGGCAAAAAAGCCTCGGCGATGACGACGTAGTAACGCGTCGCATATTGGCCGTGGGGATCGGGAATATCATCCGAATGCGCCAGCCGATGCAGAACCGACAGCGGAATATATTGCGGCACCAGATTATACCAGCTCAGCCATAAGGGATTGAGGCTCAGCGCCACATCGCGCTGCTGAAACGGAATCATGGTCTGGCGGGTGGCGCCCCCGAAGGCGACGCGCGGAGCCTGCGTGTTGGTCGCCTGCCAATATTGGCCATTGGACAAGCGCCAGAGACCGCTGTCGGCATCGAGCAGCGCGATCGGCGCCGTATCGACCTCCAAGAGGCGACCATCGGCATCGCGGCGGAAGACGGCCAGATCATGCAAAACCGGCGGCGGCCCGAATTGGATGCTGGCTTTGAGCAAACCATCCGGCAGCGCGATCCAGGCGGGCTTGGAAAGCGTGCCGCGATCCAAAGCCTCACCATCGCGGCCAAGGCGCTCATGCATCTGAATGCCCATCGAGGCTGGGCCGAGAAAAGCATCCATGGTGAAATCGGCGGCGCCGAGAAGAAGACCGAGGATGAGCGCGGGCGTCAGGCAATCGAGCGGCGCCCTGCCTGAGTTCCACACCAGCATGCGTTCGCCTGATTGGGTGTGGGCGACCTCGGTCCAGACCACGCCGATGAAGGTGGCGAAGGGCAAAAGCGGCGCGATCAGTCCCGGCGCGCGCAAGCCAGCGAAGCGCACCACACTCCAAAACGCCAAGAGCCCGCTGGAGCCGTGGGCGGCCACGGTCTGGAATTGCGGCCACAGATCGATGGTGAGCGCGATGGCGAGCAGGATCGACAACACGGTGAAAACGTTGCGCAGATAACCGCTGAGCATATAGCGGGTGTGACGGCCAAAAGGCGCCAGCACGATACGGCGCCGGGCCGTGGTGATGACCTCGGGCGAAGGCAAGGTCATGGGCGCCCCAATTGCGGTTGGGCAAGCTTGCCTTGCTCACGATAAATCACCACCAGCAGCAGCGCCGCCAGTAAGCCGGTGACGATGGCTGGGGCGCGCACCGCCCCCCAAGGATCGAGCGGAACAATGACGCGGATCAGCCAGACGCTGGCGACGTTGAGGCTCATCAAAACCATGCAAGCCAGCGGCAAGGCGAAATAATTTGTTCGCCGATTGGTGAGACAAACACAAGCCAGCGCCACGAAAGGCGCCAGAAGACAGAGGAAACAACGGGCCAAGCGCTCGCCCAACAGACGCATGTCCTCGCGATGACGGGCCTCACTCGAACGTTCCATTTCGGCGAACTGATCGAAGATCGACAGCTCGTCAGCGCTGCTGCCACGCGGCTCGAAGGTGAGAAGCTGATCGGCCATCATCGCCTGGGTGACATCGCCCGAAAGCAGCGCCATGCGCGAATTGGATGGGCTTTCCGGCGCGCGGATGGAAGCACCGGGCGCTGCATGGGTAAAGGTTTGCGAGGTGAAGCCACCCAGCTTGAGGACGACACGGCCAGCGGAATCAGGGCCCTCCAAACGGGCGTGATCAGCGGTGACGACGCGGAATTTGCCGGGGGCGACGTCCTCATAAACGAAAAGGCCGCGCGTCTGATAGGCGGCGTCCTTGCCATTGACCGCCTTGCGCGCCGGGGCAAAGGCAACGCGACCGGAGAACTCATAGAACTGACCGGTGTTGATGCCTGTGCGCAGGGCCTGAAACTCGGCATTGAAAAGCAACTGGCGCTCAGCGAAGCGCGCGGCAGGATCGAGAATGCCCGACACCGTAATCGAGGAAATCAGCGCCAACACCGCCACCATGACGACGAGATTGATGAGCTGGTAAGGTCCAGTGCCCGCCGCGACCAAAACCAACAGCTCGCGGTTCTCGCGCAAGCGCAAAGTGGTCCAATAGACAGCCACCAGCACGGCGATGGCCAGCGCCAGATCCACCACCTGGGTGCTGTTCCACATCAAGAGGATCAGCGAAGCGCTGGGATCAGCGTGATGCTGGAAGACGGCGCGGAACACCATGGGGAAGCGCTCGGCCAGGAACACCGCTTCGAACAGCACCATGACGATGAAAACCAGCAGCGCCACGCCGCTGAAGAAGCGCTGGGCGAAAAGCTGGGCCAAAGGACCGGCGAGCAACCGCACGCACCACGACGCGGCGCGCGAGAGGACGCCAAACACGCCGGGGCGCCTCATATGCGAAACTCCTCGCCGAGATAGACCCGGCGGACGTCGGGATTCTCGATCAAGGCCTCGGGCGTGCCATGGGCCAGTACCCGCCCGCTCTCGATGACATAGGAGCGACTCACCATGCCCAGCAGTTCGCGGGCGTTGTGATCGGTGATCAGCACCCCGATATTGCGTTCCGCCAGAGTGCGCACAAGGCCAGCGATCTCTTCGATGGCTTGCGGATCGACGCGGGCGAAGGGCTCGTCGAGCAAGGCAAAGCTGGGCTCGCAAGCCAGGGTGATGGCAATCTCGCAGCGCCGCCTTTGGCCGCCCGACAGCGCTCCCACCGGCAATTTGCGCAAATCGGCGATGTGAAATTGCTCCATCAGACTTTCGGCAATGGCCTTGCGCTTTGTCGCCGAGGGCTCGCGCACCTCTAAGACCATGGTGAGGTTGGTTTCCACCGATAGCCCGCGCGGGACAAAGGTATCCTGCGGCAGATAGCTGATGCCACGGCGGGCCCGTTCGTAGAAGGGCAGCTTGGTAATGTCGTGGCCATCCAGCGAGATGCGGCCTGCATCGGGCACGATCAGCCCGGTCAGCATCTTGAAGCTGGTGCTCTTGCCCGCCCCGTTGCGTCCCAAAAGGCCTACGATTTCACCGCGCGCGACCTCTAAGGTCACGTCCTCGATGATGCGCCGTCCCCCGAGCGACTTCACCAAATGCTGTACGGATAACATGACCTCATCCAGCCATGCATGGCCGCCTTTGCGCGACGATACAGGGCCATTGGAACTGCTGTACAGGCCTAAAACCAAGACCTGTCAGGCTGTTAACGAAGAGCCACGAGTGACGGAACGCTTCCGTTTAGCAGATGAGGCTGGGGACGTCACCCAGACCGACAGTGGCGATGCCGTGGCGGGCGGCAAAAGCCAGCAGGCCCTCGAGACGGCCCAGGATGGCATCCGCTTCGGCCTCGGTCTGGGCGTAAGGGCTCAGGCCCGGCATGATTTCCACGTTATGAAACATGCAGTTGAGAACAATAGGGCGGCCGCTGGAGGTGGCGATTTCGTCCTCGGCTACCGCCACGATTTGCTCGACACTGCCCTTGGTGGGCCGGAGCCAACGCGGCTCGAAATGACGTCCGACCAGAGGCAGCCAGCCCAGCGCGGCGGGGCGGATAGTGACTGGAATCTCTAGCAGAGGACCGGGCACCGCCGCGATTTGGGCGGGCTTTTCCAGCACGGGCCAATAAGGCTGAGTCGGCGCCCGACGGAAGGAAGCCTCTGGCGCGCCAGCTTGGGCCCAGTCCTTGAAGGGCGTGACACTGGAATCCACCGTGTAACCGAGGTCGGCCAAGATGCCGAGCGAGTGCGGTCCGATGCCAAAACGCCCCGCCCGGAAAGAGCGTGGCTTGGTCAGGAAAGCATCGGCGAACAGCGCCGTCAGGCCGCGCAGCTTTTCCTGCTCGGTGGTGCGGTCGTAATGGCATTGGAAGGCGCTTGTCACCTCCGGCTCGAAAGCCCCGGGCTCAGCGAACTCGCCATGCAGATGGGTGCCCAGTTCGCATTGGCCTGCGATAGACGCCAAAACCGCGACTGAAGCCGGATCGCGGATCACTTCGGGCGATAGAAGGTAAGTGGGTTTGGCGCCGTAACGGCGGAACAAGGGCTGCAGACGCTCGCCGATGCCTGCGGTTATGGCGGCGAAAGAAAGGGGCTTCCTGGTCTTCCAACCCGGGCCCTTGTCGCACTCACAATCAATGGAAACGCAAAGATAGATCGACGCGTCAGAACCAGCGGACATGCTCATGCACCAGCGAAACCTCTGTATGGGAGGAGCCATACTTGAATTTCGCGATGCTACCACGTTTGGGATCGGTATCGCCTTCCAGCGGGATACCACCGAGATCAAAGCTGTGGGCGCCGATCTTTTTGGCCCACAACACCGCCTGCGCCACCGGCACGACCATCTTGGGAAAGCGAGACTGGGTACTGGAGGAGGCGCCTATCGCATAAGTTGCAAGACCGCCATGACAAGGAAGGGTGCAACGGACGGTCAGTGGTGGAGCGTCCCGTTCGAGCGAGTGTCCCGCGTAGCCTGGGATAGAGGGGGCCTGCCTTAGAACCAGCGAACGTGTTCGTGGACGAGATCGACCTCGGTGCGCGAAAAGCTGCGCTTGAACAACGCAATGCTGTTGCGTTTGGGGTCGCTGTCGCCCGCCATCGGCATACCACCAAAATCGAACTCTTTGCTGCCCTGCTGCCGCGCCCACAGAACGGCAGCGGCCATTGGTTGGACCATCTTCGAGAAAACCAGGCCCCGCCCAGAGGAGGCGCCGGCGACGAAATAGGTCATATCGCCGAACCGCGTGGCGAAGACAGCCGAAACTGCTTCTCCCTCGTAGTCCGCGACGAACATGGCATTCCGCGCATCACCGGACAGAAAATAGCCTTTTAACGCCTCATAATAGGCCGCTGGAGGACAAGACTTACCGTCGGCGTGTTGACGGGTTTCGAGCATGCCGCGGTAAGCCACCAGATCCGCATCGCAGCCGCGCCGCGCGATGGCGCCAGCACGTTCCGCCCGGCGCAGTTCCTTCCGCAGTTTGGTGAAATCACTACCGCCGAACGAGTCATCCGGCCCCACTGTGCTGAGATCGAGACGGAGGGCCCGCACATGACTTCCCGTAATCGTTTGAACGTCCGAGAAGCCGCATAGGCCCAAGGACTTATCGACATCGGCGATACTGCTATTGCTCCAATAAGGCATCACCGATAGCCGGGCGATGCCGTGGTGCATAGCGCTAAGCTTAAGTGCTTTGAGAATTTCCGGCAGATCCTCCCGGCGATCGCAGACCGGGCCGCGCTCGACCCGTCCAATCGGCAAAGGCAACGCACCAAGCTTGCCACGCAGGACCATGGCAGCGCCGATGACGCGACCGTTGCTACGGAGCATGAAGTAGTACGGGGTCAGCGGTCTGCTGGACGCCACCACCGGTGCCCAAGCCGCAGCCTGCGAATAATGGCTGCCGCGGGCGGTGGCGACGAAGGCATCATAGTCGCGGGCATCGCTAGCGCTGAGCCGGGAGGAGAAAACCGCGGTTAGAGATGGGGCAAGGACCGGCCAATGCGCCTCGCGCGAATGGTCGTAAATTGCATCCATCTTTCATGCTCCGCGGCAGTCTCGCCGCAGAGTGTCCTGTCCCCTGTTGTGCAGGAATATGACGACACCCAGGAAGTTGTCGCAACCTGTCGTAAGTCCCTGCGTCGTAAGTAGTATTTGGACAACTTAATGCCCTTTGAGACTGCCTTGGCGGCAGCTATTGCCGGAGGCCAAAGCCGCGTGGGCCGAGGATGCACACCGGGCGGGCGTAATTTGCCTCTTGCCTTTACGGGATGCGCTATGCTCCCACCATCGCGTATACGCCGCCTAACGATGGCGTTCGGCTTCATCGATAATCATTCCAGAGAAGACCCTTTATGACGGTACTGGTGACAGGAGGGTGCGGCTATATCGGTTGCCACCTGGTTTGGGCCTTGCACGACCGAGGGGCGCCCGTTGTGGTGCTCGACAACCTCTCCACCGGCTTCGATTGGGCGATTCCGAAGGATGTGATGCTGGTGCGCGGCGATATCGGCGATGGCCGCTTGCTCGACCGTACCTTGCGCGAACAGCAAATCGACACCGTGATCCATTTCGCCGCCTCCAGCGTGGTGCCGGAAAGCGTTGCCGATCCGCTGGCGTTTTACGGCAATAACACGGGCAAATCGCGCAATCTGCTGGCGGCGGCGGTACGGGCCGGGGTCAAGACCTTCCTGTTTTCCTCAACTGCCGCGGTCTATGGCAATCCCAAGATCGTGCCGGTGCGCGAAGATGCTGAGACCAGCCCGATGTCGCCTTACGGCGCCTCCAAGCTGATGACCGAAATGATGCTGGCCGATGTCTCAAGGGCCCATGATTTTCACTATGCCGCTTTGCGCTATTTCAACGTCGCCGGGGCCGATCCCAGCGGGCGCTGCGGCCAATCCACCGCCAAAGCCTCGCATCTGATCAAAGCCGCATGCGAAACCGCTCTAGGGCTGCGACCCGAGATCGAAGTCTTCGGCAGCGATTTTGAGACTCCCGATGGCACCGGCGTGCGCGATTACATCCATGTCTCGGATCTGGTCGACGCCCATTTGCTGATCCTCGATCAGCTACGGGCCAAGAAGGCCAATCTGGTGCTCAATTGCGGCTATGGCCGCGGCTTTTCGGTGCTGGAAGTCTTGGCGGCAGTGGAACGCGCGGCAGGACGGGAATTTCCCATCCGCTACAGCGCGCGCCGCCCTGGCGACCCGGCCATTGCTTATGCCTCGACCGAATTGCTGCATCAGGTGATCGATTGGCAGCCCAAATGGAATGATATCGACGCCATCGTCGGCCATGCTTTGGCTTGGGAAAAGCGCCTTTTGGGAAAGTCCTGAACCATGCCGCGGGTCTTGCATGTCGTCGTTGCCGGCGCGGTGGGCGGTGCGGAGCAGTTTCTGGTCAATCTCGCCAGCCGTCCGCAACTCTCCGGCGCCGAGCATGTGGTGGCGTTGATGACCCCAAACCCCAAGCTGCGGGCGCTGTTTGTGGGCGCGGGTTTGGCAGTGCGTGATCGCGGGATGGTGCGGGAAAATCCGCTCGCCACGCTGACACGCAGCTTGGGGCCGTTTGACATTGCCTGGCTGGCGCAAGTTGCGCGCGAAGAGAAGGCTGACCTTCTCCATGCCCACACCTACGGCTCGCATCTGCTCGCGGCGCGCACCGGCTTGCGCGTTGGAATACCGGTACTGCGCACCGAACATGGCACCCGCCATTATCGCGATCCCAGCTGCGGTCTCTATCGCCATTGGGCCTTGCGCCACACGACCCGCGTCGCCGCCGTCAGCAGCTACGTCGCCGATTTCGTCGCCAGCGTGGCACCGGCAGCGGCGGAGAAAATCGAGGTAGTGCTCAATGGCATCGACATGGCGCGTTTTGCGCCGGTGCCGCCGCTGGAAACAGGCCCCTTCACCTTTGCTGCGGTCGGTCGCCTCGATCCCGTCAAACGGCTGCAAATCGCGATTGCAGCAATGGCGCAGTCACCGGACGTGCATCTGAACATCGTCGGCGATGGCGCCGAGCGCGGCATGCTGGAGGCGCTGGTGCGCCGCCACGGGCTGGAAGCGCGCGTGCACTTTCTCGGCCACTTGCCCGATCCGCGCGCGGCCATCGCCGGCTGTGACGCCCTGCTCAACACCACTCGCGCTGAAGGCTTGCCGCTGGCCGTGCTCGAAGGCGCCGCCATGGGCCGCCCGACGCTCGGCTTTGCAGGTGGCGGCATGCCGGAAGTGGTGCAGGACCAATCCACCGGCTGGTTGGTGCGCGACGATACCACCGAAGGCTGGGCTGCGGCGCTTCAGCAGGCCGGGGCCAATCGCGTCCTCGCCGCAAGCTATGGCCACGCCGCTCGCGCCTGGGTGGAAAGCCGCTTTGACATCGACACTATGTGCAAACGCTACGGGCTCGTTTATAGCGCCCTGATCGACCCGCAGCGCTCTTGCGCTTGCCGCCTCCAACAAGCGTGACCCCGCTATGCCGTCCAAGCCTTTGCGCGTTCTGTTCATTAACGACACCTCGCGCAATGGCGGGCCGGGACGGACGATCCTTTACATCACCAAATTCCTTGATCCGGCGCTGGTGCATCGCACCATCCTGATTCCGCGCGAAGGCATCGTCAGCAAGAGGCTGATCGCCGCCCATGCCGCCGAAGTGCTGTTTCACGAAGCGGGCCTCTTGGAGCATCCCTTCGAACCCCTGTCGCGGCCGATGGAGCGCGAGGATTTCGCGGCGTCTTTGCCGCTGAAACTGGCGCGTCTGTTGGGCAATATCGGCCGGGCGACCGCAGGCTTCGTGCGGTTGTGGCGACGTATCAAGCGCGAAAAATACGATCTTATCTTCTGCAACGGCACTTCCGCGGGGTTTCTGGGTGGCGCTTTGGCAGCGGTAACCGGCGTACCCGCCATCTGGCATGTGCTTTATCCTTCGGTGGCTCCGGCGATCCGCGGATTGCACCAGCGCCTTGCGGCGGGCAAACACCTCAAGCTGATCATCTGCGTCTCCAAACCCTGCGAGCCGCAATTCGATCATTGCCGGGCCAAAGTGCGCGCCATTCAGACCGCACTTGATATTGAAGAGTTCGATGGCCGTGGTGTGGAGCCAGCCTTGCGGCGTGAACTCGCTCTTTCCGCCGACACCGTGATCTTCGGTAGCCATGGCCGCATCGTGCCGCGCAAGGGCTTTATTGAGATGGTCCGTGCCGCCAAGATCGTCCACACGCGGCTCAGCGAAGAAGAACGCAGACGCTGCCGCTTCATCGTGCTGGGCGACACACCGCAGGATATGCATCCCGACCACCGCATCGAATGCCAGGAATTGGCGGAAGAACTGGGGCTGACCGGCTTTGTGCAATTCATCGGCTTTCGCGCTGATCCCCGCGCTTATGTCGCCGATTTCGATGTCGCGGTGGTGCCCAGCATCTATGAAGATCCCCTGCCCCGCGCCGTGATGGAAGCCATGGCGATGGGCAAAGCCATCCTCGCTTTCGCCATGGGCGGCATCGCCGAAATGGTGGCCGACGGCACGGAAGGGCGGCTCTACAGCGGCAAGCCCCCGGATATCGAGGGGCTGGCGGAGGGCTGTCTGGCCTATTTCCGCGATTCGGAGCTGCGCCGCCGCCATGGCGCTGCGGCACGAGCGCGCATCGAGCGTGACTTTGATTCGCGTAAACATGCCCGCCGATTGCAGGAAGAAATGTTCCGAATCGCCCAAGACGGGCCTTAAGCGCCTGAAAGCACTACGCAGTGGCCAACCATTCCCAGCAAATCGGCTGGCGGGGCGCCATTGGGGCTTGGTTCTGATAGGGTTTTCCCATTAAGAATGAGGCCGTTAGAACCAAAACGCCTTCCGGGCTGCGCCTTTGCAGCCCTCACTGCCGGGGACGCCAGCTCATGATCGATGAAAGGGACATTTTCGAAATTGTCGCCAAACAGGCCAAGGTGGAGCCTTCTGCTCTCACAGCCGACGTCCTGTTGTCCGATCTCGAATTGCAGTCCATCGATGTGGTCGAACTCGTTTTCGCCATCGAAGAGAAATTCGATATTCAGGTGCCCTATTCGCCCAGCGATCAGGACTCAGCGGGTATTTCGTTCAAATCCGTGGGCGAGATCATCGAGGCCGTCAACAAGCTGGTCGCCGAGCAGCATCCGGCAGCCTGACTGTCTGCACCGCTTTTGCCAGTAAACACTTGAAAGACACTGCCGCATGAATCGCGTCGTCATCACGGGCATGGGGATCGTCTCGCCGCTCGGCAACAGTGCCGATGAGATGCGCGATAGCCTGTCCAAAGGCGCGAGTGGTATCGGGCCGATTCAATCCGTGCCCCATGACGGCCTCATCATCAAGATCGGCGCCGAGGTCAAGAATTACGATCCCGCCGCGCATTTTACCGACAAGCAGCTCGGGCTGATGGACCGTTGCGCCCAGTTGGCGGTGATGGCTTCGCGTCAAGCCGTGGCCCAAAGCGGGCTCAATTTCCGCGACGGCTCGGGCGCCAAGACCGCCACCATCATCGGCGCCGGTGTCGGCGGGATGCAGACGCTGGATGAAAGCTTCCATCGCATTTATGCCGAAGGGGCCCGCCGCGCCCATCCTTTGACCGTGCCTAAGTTGATGATCTCGGCGCCCATGAGCCACATCACCATGGAACATGGCATCACCGGCCCGTCCTTCACGGTGGCGAGTGCTTGCGCTTCTTCCAATCACGCCATTGGCGTCGCGTATCAGATGGTGCGCTCCGGCATGGTTGAAGCGGCTGTCACGGGTGGCACCGAAGCGGTGTTCTGCTTTGGCAGCTTCAAAGCCTGGGAAGCCTTGCGCGTGATGGCACCCGATACCTGCCGTCCCTTCTCTAAGGGCCGCGCCGGGATGGTGCTGGCCGAAGGGGCAGGTATTTTCGTGCTGGAAAATTATGACCGCGCCAAAGCCCGCGGCGCCGAGATTTTGGGGGAGATCATCGGCTTCGGTATGAGTTCGGATGCCGCCGATATCGTGCTGCCGTCGGTCAGCGGTGCCGCCGCGGCGATCCAAGCCTGCCTCGATGATGCCGGGCTGAATCCCGAAGATGTCGATTACATCAATGCCCATGGCACCGGCACCTATGCCAACGATGCCACCGAGACCAAAGCCATCCATGCCGTGTTCGGCGAAACGGCCAAGAAAATTCCGGTCTCGTCCACCAAGTCGATGCATGGCCACGGTTTGGGTGGGGCTGGCGCCATCGAATTGGCGGCGACACTGGTGGCGATGCAAGGCAGCTTTATTCCGCCCACCGCCAATTACGTCGAACCCGATCCGGCTTGCGACCTCGACTACGTGCCCAACATAGCGCGGCAAGGCGCGATAAAAGTCGCGATCTCCAACTCCTTCGCCTTCGGCGGCCACAACGCCGTGTTGGCGATAAAGCGGTAGAGCGCCCCCCTTCTACGTCATGGCCGCCCTTGAGGCGGCCATTCCTTTCGTTGTCCGAACAGGTTCGCCACTGGATGGCCGGGTCAAGCCCGGCCATGACGGATATCCCTAACCCGTCAAGCGATCTTCCGCCGCGAAGAACGCGGTGAACGCAGCGATGGTCAGCGCCACGTCGCCAGCCCCGGCCAACTCGCGTGCCGAATGCATCGCCAGCATGGGTGAGCCGACATCGATACCGCTGATGCCGAGACTGGTGGTCATGATCGGGCCGATCGAAGAGCCGCGGCCATGGTCGCAGCGATAACGGAAGCGTTGCAGCGGCACGCCCGCCTTTTTGCAGATGAGCGAGAACCATGCCTCGGCAGCCGGGCCGATGGCATAATTGCCCATCGAGCCGCTTTTCAGCGCCAGACCTTTGTTGAGCTCCGGCACATGACCGGGATCGGTGGCGCTGATGAAGCCGGGATGTTCGCTATGGGCCATGTCGGCGCTAACCACGACGGAGCGGGCCTTGGCGCGCCAAACCTCTTCTTCGGCGGTGGCGCCCACGACGCGATGTATGATGCCATCGACGGTGTTGGAACGGGCGCCGGTGTAAGTCTGACTGCCGATCTCTTCGGAATCGTAAAGCGCCACCATTTGCGTCCACGGCCTGACACTGGGCTGGGCCAGAAGCGCGGCTAGCGCCGTATAGCAGCTGAAAAGATTGTCGAGGCGCGGCGCACTGATCAGACTGCCGCCTGCTCCGATGCGGCGGGCGGGATCGGCATCCGACAATTCGAGATCGAGGCTGAGGATTGGGCCAGGATCGCTTCCCAATTGGGCTTTGGCGGCCTCGGCAATGAGTTCCATGCCACTGGCCTCACCATCGCCGATCACGAGAGCAAAATCCTTCTCGCGGTCGAAGCTGTAGCTGTCGCTGCCTTTGTCCTGGCGCAGATGAATGGCGAGCGAGACGGCGCGCACTGGTAACTGATCGAGCGAGACCAACACACGGGTGATATCGGTGTCGCCGCAATAAAGCGCGCCGGAGAGCTTCAGATCGCGATCGAGCCAGCTGTAAAGCAGCGGCCCGCCATAAATTTCGGTGGTGAGATAGCGCTGGTTGCGCGATTTCATATCCGGCCGCGGCCGCAGCTTCAGGGTCGGGCTGTCGGTGTGGGCGACGACGATGCGCAAGCCCTCCTCTGCCGCGATGCCGGTGCCTTGGCGCCACGCCACGATGGTCTTGCCCCCCCGGATGACGAAATAGCCCTTGCCCGCTTCCAGCTGCCAGCGCCCGGATTCGCTCAATTCGCTAAAACCCGCTGCCGTCAGCAGCGCTGCCGCTTCCACCACCGCATGATAAGGCGACGGGGCTTTGTTGAGAAAGGCGAGGAGCTGATCAGCTGTCATCGGCGAAGACCTGAGAACGCGGGGCACACACCATCGTGAGCGGGGGCAGCATAGAGTTTGAATTGGCGTTTGTCCGCCTTAATATGCTCGCAAAGGCGTCGCGGCGCCGGGACAAAAAGGGGGCGGGGATAGCATGCGAAACGCACGGATAGTACCGGCAGCATTGTGTTTGATCGCTGCGATGGGGCTGACTATGGCGAGCCAGGCGGCGGTGGAAAAGACCGATTTCGGCACCACAGCAGACGGCCAAAGGGTGGAACTCTACACCCTGACCAACAACAACGGCCTGCAAGCGCGCATTTCCACCTTTGGCGCCGTGCTGGTTTCGCTGAAAGCGCCGGACCGCGCCGGACGCCTCGCCAATATCGTGCTCGGCTTCGATAACGCTGAAGCCTACGAGCAGAGCAACTCCTATTATGGCGCCACCATTGGCCGCTATGCCAACCGTATTGCCGCGGGCCACTTCACCCTGGATGGCCAAAGCTACCAATTGCCGATCAACAGCGGGCTCAACACGTTGCATGGCGGTATCAAAGGTTTCCACAAGCACTTATGGACAGCGGAACGCCTGCTCAAAGATAGTGTGAAACTGACCTATGTCAGCGCCGATGGCGAAGAAGGTTTTCCCGGCGCGCTGACGCTGACGGTGATCTATCGGTTGCGTCAGGACAATGCGCTCAGCATTCGTTATGAGGCAACCACCACCAAGCCGACAGTGATCAATTTCACCAACCACAGCTATTTCAATCTGTCGGGCAATCCCGAAACACCGATTACCGGCGAGACACTGTCGATCAACGCTGACACATACACAGCCGTTGATGGCAACCTGATCCCAACGGGCGAGATCAAGCCGGTTGCGGGCACGCCGTTTGATTTTCGTTCCGCCACGGTGATCGGCGCACGCCTTGGCGCTGCCGATGCACAGATGAATATCACCAAAGGCTATGACCTCAATTGGGTGCTGAACAAACCCACAGCGGGAACCATGACCGCCGCAGCAGTGCTGTCCGATCCGGTAAGCGGGCGGGTGCTGCTCGTGCATACCGAAGAGCCTGGGCTGCAGTTCTATTCCGGCAATATCATGACCAGCGGCGGCCCTAAGCATCCGATCGGATTATGCCTGGAAACACAGCATTTCCCGGATTCGCCCAACCACGCCAATTTCCCGACCACGGTGCTGCGGCCCGGCGAGACCTTTCACAGCGAAACCGTTCTGCTGTTCCGCACACAGTAGGGCTGCGGGGCCGTCAGACGGTTGTAACGGCCAAGGGAGATTTTTGCTGACCGCTGTCGTCGAAATTTTCCGGCGTCAGCCAAGCGCGATAACCTGCCTTGAGCGCGAGCCAATCGCTATCGGTGATGGCAAACCAAGCGGTGTCGCGGTTTTGCCCTTTGACCACCATGTGATTGCGAAAAATACCCTCGAAGCGAAAGCCAAAACGCAGCGCGGCGCGGCGAGAGGGCTCGTTCCGCGTGTTGCACTTCCATTCGAAGCGGCGGTAACCGAGCTCTTCGAAGATGTATTGGGCTGAGAGATAGAGCGCTTCGGTCGCCACCCGGGTACGGGCGATGGCGGGTCCCCAGAAAACGTGACCGAACTCGACCGTGCCATGCGGCGGCACAATATGCATAAGAGCTTGGCGGCCACCCGCAAGGCCCGTGGCCTTGTCGATCACGGCAAAGAAGAGCGGATCCGTCGAGACGGCGGAGGCCGTCATCCAGGCATGGAAAGCAGCGTGATCCGCGGGGGCTGTGTCGGGAAGATAGCGAAAGCGATCCTCGGCACCGGGGGCCGTGGCCGCTTGGAAAAGATCGCTTTCATGCCGGGCGCTATCGAGGGGCTCAAGGCGCGCATAACGGCCCTCAAGCACCACCCGACCTGGCGCGGCCGCGCCCTGCCAAGCGCTGAGATCGGCGCCCTTCATTTTGGCTGCGGCCCCAAATAGCTCGACGGGATGGGGCCGCTGGCAATCACCAGCTTCTGCAGCACCACATTGTCGTCGAGACGCCAGACTTTGACGGTGTGTTTGCCCGCCGCGACTGCCGCAAAACCGGCCGAGAGAAGATGAGCGTTGTTCGACACCGCCGCTTCCCAAGCCTTTTTCTCGACCGATTGGGCCGGGTCGGCGGAGGGGATCAGATTGAAGCTGAGGGTCTGCATCGGGCCGTCATCGAGCGAGACACCCAGTTTAAGCCCCGTCGATCCAATCGTGTCGAGCGTCGGCACCAAAGAGAGTTGCAAGGTCACATCGCCCGCCTTGGCCAGCGTGACATCGTATTCGAGCCGCACCGCATCACTTTGCGAAGTCGGCGCTTGGCCCTGCGGCAAAGCAGTGACCGCACCATCCGTCCGTCCCAGATGCGGGATGACGGCCCATGTCAGCCCTTTGCCACCAAGGCTGCGGCTGAAGGAAGGGGCTTCAATGGCGATAACGCCGTCAGTGGACTGCGTGGGCACGGCAAAGACCGGTGCTGGCGCGGTGCCCGGCACGCGCACGACCGTTGGCATGATGTCCGTCTTGGGCTGCTGCCAAGTGGTGTAGCCGATATGAGTCTGCAGCATCATGCCGTTCCATTTACCCCCGGCGATGTGATGATACTGATCCGACAGTTCATGATCGTGGCGGAAGGCAGCCTCGGCCAAATCGGCAAAGCCATTGGCACGCGGGTCTTTGGCCGCTGCCAAGCGGCGGTTCCAAGCCACGGCATAGTAAAGCTGGTAGAGATTCGACAGCGCCAGGACTGGATGTTCGACGAGCTCGAAATAAGCATCGTATTGGTCTTGCGGCAGCTTGGCTTTCACCGCGGCGACGTCGTGCTCGAGGTCCAGCCACTCTTTCACCATCTGGCCGAATTCGCCGCCATTCAGCGTGGTGCCGGCGTCGCCAAGTGCGAAGCTGGTGGCATCGATCAATTCCGGCTTGCGGCGCGCGGCGAGCTGAGCATAGCGCGTGATGAAATGCCCGATGGCATCAGCCTCGGACGGCGTAAAATTGGCGCGAGCAAAATCTTGCGGATAGGCGCTGAGCGCGGCAACATTCATCGCCTCCGGGTTCCAGGCCATCTGGAGGAAGAAATTTATGGGATATTCCATCGGCTTGATGTCACCGACATTGACGATCCACAGCGTCTTGGCACCGCGGTTATAAGCCAGATCCATCTGCTGCCAGGTCTTCTCGACCTGATTGGTGTTGATCCATTTGTAGTTACGCGGTCCACCAACATAATCGAAATGGTAATAGACGCCGAAGCCGCCTTTGCGATTCAGATCCTTGGTCGGCAGGCGGCGAATCTGGCCCCAATTGTCATCGGAGAAGAGCAGCGTGACATCGTCCGGCACGGTCATGCCGGCATCGTAGTAATCCTGCACCTCTTTGTAGAGCGCCCAAGATTGCGGAGTCTGCTCGGCGGGCTTGTGCGTGACATCGGCGATGATTTTGCGCTGGTCAGCGACGATGGTCTCCAAGAGCTTGGTGGCGGTCCCTGCGGACATCGGCTCATCGCCATCACCGCGCATGCCCACGGTGACGACGCTTTCGTAGCCCACGCCGTCCCCTTTGGACATCATACGCTCGATACCGCCACGCCAGAATTTGCGCAGATTCTCGGTATTGGCGGTGTAATCCCATTTGCCGCCGGTGACGCCCTGCTCGGTGTGGCGATGCCATTCGTCTTGGGCGCGCATCATCGGTTCGTGATGGCTCGTGCCCATCACCACACCCATCGCGTCGGCGAGGATGTAATTCTGCGGATCGTCGGCATTGAAGGCGCGCGGCGCCCACATGGCGGGCCAGAGATAATTGCCCTTCATGCGCAAGATGAGTTCGAAAATATGCTCATAGGCTTTGGCATTGGGGCCGCCGAATTTCTCGGTGGTCCAAGTGGAAAAGGCGGGCGCTTCATCGTTGATGAAGATGCCGCGGTATTTCACCTTGGGCTGATCGCGATGGCTACCCGCCGTGACGAAGAGATTGGCGCTTTTGACCACCGGCACATCGGCAAACCAGTAGAGCGGCGAAACGCCCATCTTTTCGGAAATGTCATAGGTGCCAAAGACCGCGCCACGGCGGTCGGCGCCGACAATCACCAGCGCTTCACCGACATGCGCGAAGGGGTGCTTGACCACAATTTGGCGGAAGGCTTCCCATTGCCCGGAAAGATCCCGCACATCGATCTTTTTGCTGCGTATTAACTGGTCGATCACCGGGCTTTGGCCAACCACACCAATCACCACCAGCGGGCCTTTGGCCTGCTTCAAACTTTTCAGGCGGACCGGAGCGCTACCGCTGACGCGAGCGAGGTCCGCGGCGAAACTGTCGGCGACATGCTGGACCGCGGCATTGGCCGTGCTGTCGATGTAAAGAGCGGCCGGATGGCCCGCTGCAATCAGCGCGAAGCTGCCTGCTTGGGGCGTCGGACAAACGGATAGGGGACGGTCGCAGGTTGGTGCTGCATGGACAGCCGATGCCATCAGCATAAGGCCGGTGATCGCCCATTTCGTCTGCATTTTTTATCTCCCTGTCCGCTCGGCGCCGTTGTAGCCAAGCCGAACGCCCTCTTACAACGCCAGAGGTCTGGTAGGGACACAAATCACCGTGTGGTGCATAGCCGCCGGAAGCGGCCAACACACGGTGTCGTTACATCAGCTCTCGACCGGCAATCCGGCTGCGATCCAGGCTTGGATGCCGCCCTGCATGTGACTGTCGAGGGCAAGACCTGCGGCCTGACAGGCTGCCACAGCGTTGGCCGAGCGGCCGCCGACAGCACACTGAAACACAATCGGTTTGTCATCGGGCAGCCGATGGGGATCAAAGGTTGAGAGCGGCACCAAGCGGGCCCCTTTGATATGGGCACTGTCGTATTCCCAGGCTTCGCGCACGTCGATCAGGACAATCGCATTTTGCGCTAGAAGATCGGCAACCTCTTGGGGGGAAAGGTTTTTGAGGGGCATGACCGGCACGCTGTGGGGTTTCGGGCGCAAATCGGTTGCGACAGGCAACCGCTGCACTTCCGCCACTATATCAGACCACGCGCTCGTTGCGACCGCGTTTGTGCGCGTTACAGTAAGATCACGGACGCCGTGGCTTCTTCTGTCCGTATGGAGGCCCGACCCTTGTGATCCGTGTCGCGGCCCAAATCGGATTCCAGCGCATGGACCAGCTTCTTGGCGGCGCCCGTCCAAGCTTCTTGTAAAGTGGCGCCATCGTGGCGCACAACCAGTGCAGAGTGACTGGAGCGGCGCGCCTCAAGGATGCAACGCTTGTCATTGGCGCCCGGCTTGCCGCCGTTTTCATCGCTGAGATGAATTTCAAGTCGGGACAGACCATCACGAAAACGGCTTAACAGGCGGTTCAGTTCCGCTTCGACATAGTGCACGAATTTTTCGCTACCTTCGATATTGGTATCTGTATTCACTTGAATAAGCATAAGGCTTCTCCTGCTGGCGGGGATCAACGTGACGAGCGCCGTCCCCGCTCGGCAGCAAAGATATTGGGGGGCATCACGCTGCGATAGCTTCGGAAGCTACTCAATTTGAAATCGCGCCCCACATCCGGTAGGGCTATAGGGTGACGACACGTGAGGATTGATATGGCTGAGACGACAAGCCCTTTGGCAGGCAAACCGGTTCCTTCTTCCTTGCTGGTCAATGTTCCCCGTCTGGTTAGCGCCTACTTCGCGCAAGTGCCCGATCCGTCGATAGCGGCACAGCGCGTCGCCTTCGGCACCTCCGGCCATCGCGGCTCGGCTTTTCATTCGGCTTTCAACGAAGCCCATATTCTGGCGATCACCCAAGCGGTTTGCCTTTATCGCAAAAAGGCCGGGATCGATGGCCCGCTGTTCCTTGGCATGGACACCCACGCCCTCTCAGAGCCTGCTTTTGTCAGCGCCTTGGAAGTGCTGGCGGCCAATGGCGTCGAAACCATGATCGATGCGGCAAGTGGTTACACGCCGACACCCGTGATCAGCCATGCCATCCTGGCTTACAACCGCGGCCGCACAACGGGACTGGCGGACGGCATCGTCATCAGCCCGTCGCACAATCCGCCGGATGAAGGCGGTTTCAAATACAATCCCCCAAATGGCGGCCCGGCGGATGTCGATGTCACCAAATGGGTGCAAGATGCGGCCAATGAGTTTCTCGCCAAGAGGCTGGAAGGCGTGGAGCGCATCCCCTATGAGCGCGCCCGAAAAACGGCCTGCATTCGCGCTTACGACTATACGACGCCCTATATCGCTGATCTCATCAATGTGGTGGACCTGGATGCTATCCGCTCGGCTGGTGTCAAGATCGGCATCGATCCTTTGGGCGGCGCGGCCGTGCATTATTGGCAACCGCTGATCGAGCATTACAAGATCGACGCCACCGTGGTGAATCCGGCCGTCGATCCCACCTTCCGTTTCATGACCGTCGATTGGGACGGCAAGATCCGGATGGATTGCTCCTCGCCCTTTGCCATGGCCAGCCTGATCGCGCTGCGCGACAAATTCGATATCGCTTTCGCCAATGACACCGACGCAGACCGCCACGGCATTGTTTGCCCCAGCGGACTGATGAATCCGAATACCTATCTGGCGGCGGCTGTGGCTTATCTCTACGCCAACCGTCCGCAGTGGCGGGCTGATAGCGGCGTCGGCAAGACCGCCGTTTCCAGCAGCATGATTGACCGCGTGGCGGGCAAGCTCGGCCGCAAGCTGGTGGAAGTGCCGGTGGGCTTCAAATGGTTCGTGCCTGGCCTCAGCGATGGCTCGCTGGGCTTTGGCGGCGAAGAGAGCGCGGGCGCCTCCTTCCTGCGCCGCGACGGCGGCGTGTGGACGACGGACAAAGACGGCCTGATCCTGGGATTGCTGGCGGCGGAAATCACTGCCAAGACCGGCCAAGATCCGCAGAAACTGTATGATTCCGTCACCGCCGATCTGGGCCATTCGCATTACCAGCGCATCGATGCCCCCGCTTCGGGCGAACAGAAGAAGAAGCTAGCCGGTTTGAACCCGGAACAATTCGAAGCGACGGAGCTGGCGGGTGAAGCCATCGAAGCCAAGCTGACCCGTGCGCCCGGCAACAACCAGCCGATTGGCGGCCTGAAGGTCGTGACCAAGAATGGCTGGTTCGCAGCGCGGCCTTCCGGCACCGAGGAAGTTTATAAGATCTACGCCGAGAGCTTCCTCAGTGACGAGCATCTGAAGAAAATTCAAAGCGAAGCGCAAACGGCCCTGAGCGCGGTGTTCGCCAAAGCCTAGCCGTGCATCCGCCGTGCGTACTGGTCAGGACATCAGCCAGCGGCGCATCGCTGCGCTAACCGCTTCAGGTTGCTCCATGGCAACCATATGACCAGCCTCTGCGATGATCACGAGGCGGCTATGCGGGATGGCGGCGGCCATGGCCTGATGCACCGCCACCGGACGCATGCTGTCCTCCTCGCCCGCACAGATCAGCGTTGAGCAGGTAATAGTGTGCAGCAGTTCGGTAAAATCAGGACGCGTCAGCCCCGCTTGGATCTGGGCGGCGAGCGCCGTCGGGCTCTGCCGCGCCGCCATGGCGACGATGGCCGCGACGAGGCGGGCATCATCAAGCCGGGCGGGCGGCAAAACATGGGTCGCCCATTGTCGCGCCACGCCAGCCATGCCTTCCAACGCTGCGCTGTCCAGTAGGGCATTGCGGGCAGTAATTTCGGCAGTCCGCGCCGCTGCGCTGAGATGTCCGCGGTAATCTGTGCACAGCAGCCCGAGCTTACGGACGCGTTGGGGCACTTGAGCATAGACAGCGAGCGCCACCCGCCCGCCTAAGGAATGGCCCGCCAGCGCAAAGCTCTCGGGGGCATTGGCGAGCACGGCTTGTGCCATGTCGTCGATGCTGGCAGCGCCGCCGTAGTCGACCACCTTGACCCGAGCGACATCGGCGAGCGCTTCGCTTTGCGCACGCCAGAACGCGTCATCGCTTAACATCCCGGGCAGCAACAGAAGATGTGGTCGGTCGTCCATGGGGCAGCCCTAAAGCGTCCGGCTGCGCCGCACCAGTCCGCCGACTGGCACGACGGCGACCACCGCCATTGCGGCACCACCAATGGAGCGCTTCGCGAGCCTTCTTGCCTGTGCTAATAGGCCTGTGGTTTGGACGCCGGGCGATATTCCATTTATTCGATATCCGGCGATATATTCGATAGTCGAAACGCCCGCAGGATTGCTCACATGATCAAGCGCCATACCCCAGCCTCGAAAGCGCCCGCTAAGAGCCGTGCTTCGAAAGCCGAAGACGGTGGTGAGATGCTGGCAGATAGTGAGTATCTGTCGACGCTGGAGCGTGGCCTGTCTGTACTGAGCGCCTTTGGCCGCGATACGCCGCAGATGACGCTGAGCGAAGTTGCGGATGCCACCCAGCTGTCGCCTGCGACGGCGCGGCGCTGCCTCAATACTTTGGTCAAGCTCGGCTATGTCGCCAAACATCATCGCCAGTTCCTGTTGCGCCCCGAAGTGATGAGCTTTGCTTCGGCCTATCTCGATTCCATGAGCCTGGGCGAGCTGGTACGGCCGCATCTGCAGACCTTGCGGGACGAAACCGGTGACAGCTCGTCGCTCGCCGTGCTGAGCGGCAAAGATATTCTGTATCTGGTGCATGTCTCAACCAATCGTATGGGCCGGCTGGCAGCGGGGGTCGGCACCCGCTACCCAGCTTATGCCACCTCGATGGGCCGTGCCTTGCTGGCGTTCGAAGGCGAGGACGTCTGGGCCCATTATCTCAACACCTGTACCTTCACCTCGTTTACCGAACACACTGAAACCTCCAAGACGGAGTTGCGGCGCATCCTCGGAGACATACGAAAAGCCGGGTACGCCGTGATCCAGGATGAACTCGATTACGGCTTGATCTCGATCGCCGTTCCGATTCTGGATGAAACCGGCCGCTCGCTCGCCGCCATCAATTGCTCCACCTCCACATCGCGCGTTGGCAAAGAGGAATTGATCCGCACGCGGCTTCCTGCCTTGCGCAACGCCGCGCGCTTTATCGAAACGGGCCTGCGCCGCCAGCCCTTCCTGCTGCATTCCGTGCATCCGGGCTGAAGCGTTTTAGAAGTTCTTGGTCAGATCGATCCCCCAAGTGCGCGGCTCACCTTTGAAGATGAAGCCGCCCGTGGAATATTCGGTGTTGTATTTCTTGTCGAAGAGGTTCTTCGACCAGAAGGTGATCTTCCAACTCTCCGATTGCAGCCCGGCACGAAAATCAAAAAGATTGAGAGGATCGCGAGCAATAGGCGTGGGCTCGCCCGCCGCCGGCACCGGAATGACAAAGACCGTCGGCCCGATCACATTGTCGTCGAGCCGGATCACCGCCGACACACCATCCCAAATGGGATGGGAATATTGCAGCCCGAAATTGGCGGTGTAATCGGACACCAGCGGGGCTTTTGATCCCACCACCAGCGCATTGGAAGCGCCCGGGAATTTGGTGATCTTGCTGTCGGTGTAACCGAATCCCGCATTGAAGGACAAATCCTCGGTGAGGCGCGCGGTGGCATCCAGATCGAAGCCTTGGAAGCGCGTGCCCTGGATATTGCCGAGATTTTGCGTCGAGTTCGACGCCAGGAAGACGAAATAGTAATCGCCGTGATCCTGGGTGGTGTAGAGGCTGCCGTTCAGGTTCAGCCGGTCTCCGAACAGCGTGCTCTTGAAGCCGACTTCCCAGGTGTTGGCAGTTTCGGCGTTGAACATATCGCCAACATTGTCGAAGCCCGCCGCGGCCGCAGCGGTGGCGACACCAGTTTGATTGAACCCGCCACTGCGAAAGCCACGACTCCAGCTGGTATATAGGTTGAGATCATCGGTCACTTGATAACGCAGAATCGCTTGGGGCTGGAAGGCCGACCAAGTATGTGAACGCTTATCGCCAGTCGCACCGGGAATGCCCGCCATGGTGAGGAAGATCTGCGGCGTGTCGGTGGTGTTCTTGCGATGATCGTTGTCGTAGCGAAGATTCAAGGACAGTTCCAAAGCTTCAGTGAGATTGGCCGAAGCATCGAAATAGGCTGCCCACGCAAACTGCTTCTGGGAATCCGAGAGGAAGGAGATCTGGCCGTGCGGCCCAAAAGCGGGCGAATTCGGCGTGCGGTAGATCGGCTGCACGCCTTCATCGGCGACGTCATACATATTGCCGGTAGAGATGAAGCGGTCAGTACTGAAAATTTCCGCGCCGGTGATCCAGCGTACACGCGAATCCGACGGTGAGGTGAAGCGGAGTTCCTGACTGAAGGTCTTGGCGGTCAGGAATTGGCTCTGGCTGAAGTCGAAAAAGATTTTCGAATGGCCAAAGGGATCGAAGGTATAGCCATCGCCGGTGAGGATTTCGCGCACCGTGCTGTAGCCGGTGATCGAGGTGAAAGTGCCAAAGCCCGAATCGTAATTCAGCTTCAAGGCGGCGTCGTAAATATTGCGGTCGTCCCTGCCCGAATTGTTGAGATTGATCGGCTGGCCGGTGAAGTTGGGATTGTTGAAATTGGGCGAGCCAAAGGGCGGCACGATGTAATAAAGCCCGCGGGTGAGAAGCTGGTCAGTCGAAAGGCGTAAATCGGCGCTAAAAGTGTCGCTCGGATCAAAGAGGAACGAGATTCTAGCGTTGAGATCCTTCACAGGATCAGCTTTGGGCCTTGCCGAATGGTCGGTGGTGTCAATGTTATCCAAATGCCCGTCCGTATTGAAATAGGACGCCGCCGCGCGAACCTTCAAAGTATCGGTGAGGGGGCCGCTGATCACGCCTTGCAGCTTGCCGCCCGGGCCATCTTCATAGCCCGCCGTAAAGTGCCCTTCCCATGTGTCGGTGGGCTGCTTGGTGGTGATGAGAATGGCGCCACCGATGGCGTTGCGGCCATACAGAGCGCCTTGCGGCCCCTTCAGCACTTCGATCTGCTGAATGTCGAGAAGTTCCTGATTGAACTCTGCTGGTTGGGTCATGGGAACGCCGTCAACCACAATCGCAGCGGACGGTTCGCTATTACGCGCCTGTGAGATGCCGCGAATAACGATGAAGCTGGTACCGGCGTTTTGGGTCGCCACGAAGGTGACGTTCGGCACCGCATTGAGGAAATCCGAAGGCGTTTCGATGCCTTTGGACGTGATGGTGTCCGCCGTGAAGGCCGTCACCTGGGCCGGGACTTTCTGAATATCCTCTTGCCGCTGACGGGCGCTGACCGTGACCGTCTCCAGTGCAGCGGTTTCATTCGCGGCCGCCGCGCCCGTGTTTTGATCCTGGGCTTGAGCGGGCGTTGCGTACATCAGCGAGCCAGCCAGCGCAGAGCTGCACAAAAGCCATTTCCCGACCCGCGTACGGGTCCCCGGACCGAAAAGCATCATGTGATGATTCCCCATCGTTGGCGTTTCCCTCGCCCACTTCCGTTACCTGCGCCACAGCGGAACTGTTGAACTCGCTGCGGTTCCCCGGTGTGGAAGGGCGCTAGTCGCTCTCCTGTCAGGGCATGCAGTTCGGTGTCCTGGACTCTTCCTGTTCCCCAAAGCTACAAATTTCGCATTACGAAGTCAATTTCGATATACGAACTTTCTGAAGAGCTGCAAGGTCACTCCGCGGCGTCGTTGGCGCGCTGGTCACGCCAGAAGCGCGGCGCCCTGGCCTCCTCGTCATGCTCGCCAAGCGTTGGCGGCGGCTCGATTTTGGACAGGGTTTGGCCGTCGAAATTCACCGGAAAACGCACGCTACGGAAGCGCCCCATGGTGGGGTGCTGTGCTTCCACCTCGATCCCCAGATGCTTGGCCTGGGGATCCTGGAGCGCCTCGCTCGAATCATAGATCGGAGCAAAGGGCACCCCTTCTCTCTCCAGCACGGCGCACCATTCCGCCCGCGAGTGCGCCTTAAAGATCGGCGTCATCAGCGCAATCAGATCGTCCTGATGGCTGATCCGTCCGGGCCGTTCGGCAAAACGGGGGTCTTGCAGCAGGTCAGGACGATCCATCGCCGCGGCCAGCCCTTCCCAGAATTTTTCCGGTGAGGACATGTGCAGGGCGATCCACTTCGCATCGGCACATTCAAAGACATAGGATTGCGACACGCGGGGGCGGCTGAAGGGCCCCATGATTTCGCCGGATGAGAAGTAGTGGGTGAAATCATCGAGATTGAAGTGGCACATCGCTTCTAGCATGGAAATATCGATGCGGCGGCCACGCCCCGTGCGCTGGCGTTCGTAAAGCGCACCGAGAATGCCGAAGGCGGCATAGAAGCCCGTCACCGCATCGGCGATAGCCGGCCCCACGACGCGCGGGTTGTTGGGATTGATGAGCAGACGTAACCAGCCGCTCGCGGCCTGGGCCACGGTGTCGTAAGCCGGACGGCCTGCGGCGGGGCCATCTTTGCCGAAACCTGAGATGCCGCAATAGATCAGCGCCGGATTGATTTTTTGTAGCCGCTCGGCCCCGACATTGAGATCCTCGGCCACGCCAGGGCGGAAATTCTGAATAAAGACATCGGCATCACTGACGAGCTGATCCAGCCGCTTCAGGGCGCCCGAATCCCGTGTATCCACCGTGATGCTGCGCTTGTTGCGATTGTAGGTCTGGAAATGCGGGCTGTAGAGCCCGCCCTTGAAAGCCCGGAAAGGATCGCCGGTGCGCGGGCGCTCGATCTTGACGACGTCAGCTCCCATATCGGCCAGGAACATGGCAGCCGCGGGGCCAGTGATAAACGTGCCCATTTCCAGAACACGTACGCCATCCAGTACCTTGATCATATCGCCTCCAACGACATCGCCGGACGCGCTGCTTTCCGCAACGGCAGCATGCCATCCACGACCGGCGAGGCAGAAGGAGGTTAGCTTTTTTCGACAGTCGAAGTCAATTTCGCTATATGGTATGTTTTTTCGGATGGGCGTTCGTCAGAGGCGCGCCCTGGCAGTGCAGCGAAAGGAAGCCACGATGCGCATCGGCAAGCAGGATGCCCCCCACACCGCCATTTCGACCTCAGACGCCAACTCCATCACCGTGCGCGGACGCGATCTGTGTAAGGAGCTTATCGGCAAGATCGATTTTGTCGATTATTTCGTTTTGCTGCTGTTGGGAACGCCGGCAACGGACAATCAGCGTTTCTTCCTCAACGCCTTGCTGGTCGGCATTGCCGAACACGGCTTGGTTCCCAGTGTGCAAGCGGCGCGCATGACTTTGGCTGCAGCCCCGGAAGCCTTACAGGGTGCGGTCGCCGCGGGCTTGCTCGGCTCCGGCTCGGTCGTGCTTGGCAGCGCGGAAACAGCAGGGCGGTTGCTACATGATCTCGTGCGTGAATCGGAAGGCAAAAATGCCTATGAAACCGCACTCGAACGGCTTCGGCGGATGCGGCAGAGCAAGACGCCGATTCCCGGTTTCGGCCACCCGCAACATTCCGGTGGCGATCCGCGGGCCGAACTTCTTTTATCGCTCGCCGAAGACCGCGGCCTGAAGGGACCCTATCTCGCCATGCTGCACACCATTGCGCACGCGCTGCCCGAAGCGCTGGGCCGTTCGTTGCCAATCAATATCAATGGTGCCATCCCCGCTATTTTGCTGGAAATCGGCTTTCCGGTGGCGGCCCTGAAAGGGATTTCCATCCTCGCCCGCACGGCAGGTCTGCTGGCGCATTTGCAGGAAGAACAGGAGCGCCCGATTGGCTTTATCCTCTCTCATGCGGCGGCCGAGGCCATCAGCTATGACGGCCAAAAGGCGCCGTGATGAGGCCGCGCCAAGCGCCCTGCTTTACATTTTCACCCCAAAGGCGATATCCTCATAGCGAAAGATAATTCGATATACGGATAAACCATGCTGCACAGCACGGACCGATTCCTGACCACGCATACCGGCAGCCTGCCCCGCCCCGACGATTTGGTGGCCATGATGTTCGCCAAGGAAGAAGGCGTGCCGGTCGACGCTGAGGCGCTGGGGGCGCGGATTCAGAGCGCTGTCGGCGACATGGTGCGCCGCCAGTGCGAAGCCGGGGTCGACATCATCAATGATGGCGAGATGTCCAAACCGAGCTATGCCACTTATGTGAAGGACCGCCTGAATGGCTTTGGCGGCGCGGGCAATAGCTTTGTCTTCCAGGATCTTGTGGATTTTCCGAAAACTGCCGAGCGCGTCTTCGCCAATCCCGGACGCAAGAGCCGCAAGACACCGGCATGCAACGGGCCGATCAGCGTGCGCGACCACATTTCGCCGGTCACCGACGTCGACAATCTGAAGAGCGCGGTCGCGGGCTATGCGCCGACGGGCCTCTTCTCCAGCGCCGCGTCGCCCGGCGTGATTTCGCTGTTCTTCCGCAATGAATATTACAAGACCCACGAGGAATATCTCTACGCCATCGCCGAAGCGATGCGCTTTGAATATGAAGCCATTGCTGCTGGCGGGCTGACGCTACAACTCGATTGCCCCGATCTCGCCATGGGCCGGCACGTGCAATACGCGGACCTTAGCCTCACAGAATTCCGCAAGCGCATGCAGCTTCACATCGAGGCGTTGAACCATGCCGTGCGCAATATTCCGGCCGAGCAACTCCGGATGCACATGTGCTGGGGCAACTATCCCGGTCCGCATCACTGCGACGTGCCGTTCGCCGACATCATTGATGTGCTGGCACTTGCCAAGCCGACAGCAATTCTGTTCGAAGCGGCCAATCCGCGCCATGCCCATGAATGGCAGATGTTCGAAACCGTCAAACCGCCAGAAGGCAAGGTGCTGGTGCCCGGCGTGATCGAATGCCAGTCAAATTATATCGAACATCCCGAACTCGTGGCCCAACGCATCGAGCGTTACGCCCATTTGGCGGGACGCGAAAACGTTATGGCCGGGGTCGATTGCGGCTTCAGCATTCATGTCGGTCAAGGCGGCGTCGATCCCGATGTCGTCTGGGCCAAGCTCGCCGCTCTGGCAGCGGGCGCGCGGATCGCTTCCAAAAAGTTTTGGAAATAAGAAAGAGAACGCCACAGGCGCAAAGGGTTAGGAAAAACGCAAAGGGATTGGACCGATGGGCAAAGACGCAACACTTCCCTCCCGCCTACATCACACGGCCTATGTCACGCGCGATATGGAGGCCACGCGCAAATTTTATGAAGAAATCGTGGGGCTGCCGCTGGTGGCCACGTGGAGCGAATCCGACGAATTGTTCGGCAAGGTGAGAACCTATTGCCATTGCTTCTTCGGTATCGGTGACGGCGGGGCGCTGGCCTTTTTCCAATTCGCCGATCCTGATGATCAACGAGAATTCGGCCCCCGGATGCCGCAATCGCCGTTCCACCACATTGCACTAGCGGTCGATGCCGAGACACAAAAGGCCATTGAAGAGCGCATCAAGCTGGCAGGCTACAAGGCACCGGACACTTATATTCTGGAACACGGCTATTGCCGCTCGGTCTATGTCACCGATCCCAATGGCATGATCTTAGAATTCACTCTGGATGCGCCTGAAGCCGACGCCATCAACAAGACGCGGCGCGCCAACGCCCATCAGGAACTGTGGCGCTGGTTAAACGGCGACCACACCTCCAACAACACCTATCGCTGAGCGGGGAACCAAGCATGAAGGTAACAGCAACGGCGATTGCACTCGCCGCCATGGTGGTGTCGTTTCCGGCCGCCGCCGACACTTGGAGTGGCGCCTATAGCGCCACGATCCAATCGACCTATAGCGACGGGCGCACCGCCAAAGTTTATGTCGAGCCGGATCACAGCTATTCGGTACTGCTACCCGACGGCACCAAACTCGCGGGGACCTGGGCGGATGCGAACGCGCAAAGCTGCTTCACACTTAACGGCACCACCAAGCCGACCTGTTTTCCCGCCAAGGACTACAAAGTCGGCGACCACTTCGCGGGCGAAGATGGCTCAGGAAAATTCACCGCTGTGATCGTGGAAGGCCGCTGAATGAAGCTCCTCCATATCGATTCAAGTATCCTTGGCGAGCATTCTGTCAGCCGCCAAATCAGCGCCGCGGTGGTCGAAAAACTCCGTCAGGCCCATCCTGACCTGAAGGTGACCTACCGCGATCTCATTGCCGAGCCACTGGAGCATCTCAACCTAGAAAGCCTGCCGCAAAACTACCCGCTGGCCGGTGGGGCGAGCGCAAGCAGGGCTAGCCGCCTCGCCGCCAGCCAAGCGGTACTACAAGAATTCATGGACGCCGACGCGGTGGTGATTGGCGCCCCGATGTACAATTTCACCGTCCCCAGCCAGCTTAAGGCTTGGATCGATCGCATCGTCATCACCGGTAAGACCTTCCGCTATCGCGCAGATGGCAGCGTCGAGACTTTGACGGGTTTGAAACGCGTCATCCTGGTGCTGTCGCGCGGCGGTTTTTACGGCCCCGACACACCATCGGCAGCAGCAGAACATCTGGAATCCTATTTGCGGGCGATCTTCGGATTCATCGGCATCACCCCCGAGATCATTGTCGCCGAAGGGATCCAGATGGGGCCGGAGTACCGGCAAAAGGCCATCGCGACAGCACTGCAAGCCGTATCGGACCTTCCCACCATCTAACGGGATTGGCGCCGCCACATTCCTCGCCCCGCGAAGGGTGGACCGGCGCTAACCACACGCATCGTTGTGGCCCACCAAGCTGCCGTCCGCTGCAAAGTCGCCCTGTGCCAAATTGGCGAGAACGGTGGTAAACGGGGATTTCTTATACCCGTTCCCATTGTTCGGAAGGCGCTCTAACCTGAGCGTATGAAGCGAATCCTCTCAGCAATTGCGGTGCTGGTGCTGATCTGCGCCACACCTGCCCATGCCCTTCTCAAGCGCGGTGAAGTCCATGTCTGGGAGATGCAGGAAATCGTCCTCGCGGCCCAGAAGGACTATGCCAATCCCTATACCGATGTGACGGTATGGATAGACCTCAAGGGACCGGGCTTTGCCAAACGCGTGTACGGCTTTTGGGATGGCGGACGTACGTTCCGCATCCGCTTCGTGGCAACCGCACCGGGCGGCTGGAGCTGGCGCACCGCCTCCAACCAGAACGATGCGGGCCTAAACGCTGGCACTGGCGCGCTGCAAGCGATGCCCTGGAGCGCGGCCGAACTGGCCGCCAATCCCAACCGCCACGGCTTCATCCGCGCCACGGCCAACGGCCATGCGCTGCAGTATGCGGACGGCACGCCGTTCTTCATCCTGGGCGACACATGGCTCAGCGCCTCGACCTGGCGGCTGCCGATCAAAGGCCTAGAGCCGCGCCCTGATTATGTGCCGGGGCCCGGCATCAGCTTTGAAGACGCCATCGCTTATCGCAAAAGCCAAGGCTTCAATTCGATCAGCTTTATCGCTGCCTTCCCCAACTGGGCTGTCGACGCGCACGGCGCCACCTATACCGATGCCAAAGGCGTGGCGATCCGCAATGCCTGGGAGAAGTTCGGCGTTTGGGCACCGGGCGCCAAGATCACCACTGCGGACGGCGCCACCACCACTGCCAAGAATATGGAGGATGAGGCGGGCAATGTGCCCTTCCCACTCAAGGTGCCTGCCGATGGCCTCTCCGATTTCGACCGGCTCAATCCGGCTTATTTCCAAAGCCTGGATCGCAAGATGCAAGTCCTCGCCGATGCCGGTTTTGCGCCGATGTTCGAGCCGGTGCGGCGCGATACAGGGCCGTCGTGGAAGGCCTATTTCGACTTCAACAAATCCTACGCGCGCTTTGTCGGTTATTTGCAGGCCCGCTACGGCGCCTACAATCTGCTGTTCAGCGGCATCCACCTCGACTGGGTGACCGCGCAATACGGGCTGTCGGGGGCCGAATATAACGGCGCGCTGAACGCGTGGCTGGAAAGCCGCGGCCGCATGCCGTTCGGCCAACCGGTCACCGCGTTGATCGATGGTTCGACCTATCGCGTCTTCGGCGATCCGGCGTGGCTCACCATGCACACGGTCGGCAACAAGCCGCGCGACCACGGCATCTATCCCTTGATGGAAGAGAGCTTCCGCCTGACGCCCGCCAAGCCGGTCGCCAATATGGAGCCCTATTACGCAGGCTGGGATCACACCATCAATGCGCCTGGCGGCGAAACGCCGGTGCCCGATTCCGATCGCGACGTCTATTTTGCCCGCGCCATGATGTACGGCTCCGTGCTGTCGGGTGGCCTTGCCGGTCATGTGCACGGCACCGCAGCCTATGACGTCACCTCGACCGGCGAACCCGCGGGCTGGCGGCCCTATATCTGGGAGGCGCTGAAATATCGCTCGGCCGGATTCATGGCTCCCTTACGCGACTTTGTGCTGTCGGAAGGGACGCGTTATCAAGAGCTGGTGCTGGCCACCGACGCGCTGATCCCGCGCGCCAGC
>JARLIR010000150.1 GCA_031291635.1 Rhizomicrobium sp.
CAGGGCGCTACAGGCCCGACGATGCTCTACTCAGCTTCCTTGAATCGCTCTGATTATGCCGCATGGAAACGCCGGTCTGGCCACGATTTGCGCGCGAATCCAGATCGGCGCGGCATAACACTTGATTCGGCATTATGGGTTTTATGCCGATATCGGCATAACACCCACTGGACACGCCACGAAACCCGCCTCAACAGGGAATTTGGGCGCAAGCGCTGGGGTGATGCCGGTTATGCGACCGAGGAACTGGTTGCCGAACTTGGCGCGGCCTTTCTCTGTGCCGATCTTGGGATCACCGCCGAGCCGCGGGAGGATCACGCGTCCTATGTCGCCTCATGGCTGGAAGTCTTGAAGAGCGACAAGCGCGCTATCTTCACGGCGGCGGCTCATGCGCAGCGGGCGGCAGATTTCCTGAGCGGATTGATCTGTAAGAATGCCTGATAAGTCTCAAATCGCGGCGAGCCGTTCACGAACGGCTCGCTTCTTGTGTTTGAGACAGGAGTTTAGTGCGGACGCTCGGGTTTAGAAGATTTCAGAAGGGCGCTCTAACTCATTGCAATCCAAATGAAAGTAATTTTGAAGGACACAAAGTGCCGAATTTTTCGTATAATCCGTGTGCGAAGTTATTGAAAGATTTCTCAAACCCACGGATTACCATGCGCCTCGTTTATTTTGAGTCTCTCAAATCGGACGGAACAATTGAGCCGCTCGTTGTTCCTAGCGACCGCGTGCATATCATTCGGCCACTCAATCCGGAGGAGGCGGAATTCTCGAAGAAACTCGGTGACGGGTACTTCGGAGAAATCGAGTATAATCCGAGCGGCAGCTATCCGCTTACGTCGAATACGGAAAGACAAAATTATTCGTCAGCGCAACGTGAACTACGAATTGCCCGAACGGGAAACAAAACTGACGTTGCTCACCCAAGTGCTCGCTCGATATTGGAAGTGACGGACAAGGTGCATCCAACGATCAGGGAGCGTTATTGCCTACGCCAAACCGTCGAGGAATTCGCGCAGATCGTGCCAGACATCATCTCTTTGGCGCAAATCTCGGAGGCACCGACGCGACCGGGAGCAACGACTGAAATCAAACCACCCGTGCCACCCATCTAGCTTACCAACCAGTATTGCTCATAGAAGCAGAAAAGCCCGACTGTTTTGCAGTCGGGCTTTTCGCATTTTCGGGCTAGGCCCACGGCCAGAACTTTTGTTTCGGCTTTTTCCGGTTGGCTCTCATTTCGATGAGTGTCCACGCCGTCAGAATCAGAATCAGAACGCCGCTTAGCGCAGTGACGATTTCGCAGCCCGTGCTCAAACTCATTTTGCTCACCTCCTTTCCGGCTTGCGCTGATTGTGAATAAACGATCCCGATCGAAACATCAAACCAGAAATAACAAATAACTCAATGTATTCAGTGCGTTATAAGGTGTTTTGGGATAGTGCTGGGTGTAGGCCACTATATATCCCATCGCTTTCCTATCAGAGCGTATGCCCCCCTGTTGCACCCCCCTAATGGGGTCGAATCTCGTCCGTGTTGCATTCCGGCGACGGGTAAAGAGGGGTGTTGCACCCTGTTGAACACTGAAGGGCTATGTGGCGGGTATTTACATACTCAATGGGAGTGCTTTCCCTTGTTGGGATAATTCCCAAGGGGCTGCGGAAATGGACAAGACCCAAATAAGAGCAAGACCTTTAAGCCGTCCTGAGCATTGCTCCGAGCTATTCATTAAGGGTGAAGAGCTCAATGCCGATTGGGTTAAGCAGCACCACGAAGAAAATCGGTTCCTCGTCGTCAATCTCGAAGGGCTCGTGAAGAAACTCGATTTGAAATACACGGCGTCGGGTGAGCTGTTGAAGCAAGCACAGCGTACAATCCATACTGAGACGAAATGGAGAGAGCAGTTTTCCTTCGACTTCAGCTGCTCAAAAATGCAGCTTCAGGAAGATGCGCAACGCGAGGGTAAGCGGCCCGGCAAAGCCGTAACGATTATCGTTGCCCTTGAACACAAGGCCAAGGAACTGGGACTGAACATCAATATCTACGAGCATACCGCGATCCTGCAGGCGCATTATTTTGCAGACGAGTTCGACACAGCCCGGCTCACCGCACTTACCGATTACTATAACAAGCTGATGCCGACTGACCGTGTGGCACGGTTCGGAGCCGCCGCAGAGAGCGACAGTTTCGAAAATGTCTGTCTAACAGCAATCAGCCAGCCATTCAGCCGTGGGCTACTCGAACAGCTAGCGTCGGGGGAGTGCGCCCCGGAAAAGCTGTGCGATGATCTGATCAGTTTCGTAAATTTTGATGATCGGTTCCCCAAAAACCTGCGCCTTGGCAAAACGATGTCTTCGGGGAATCCGAATGCCATAAATCGCAAGCTCGGAACCGGAAATGCGGCGAAGGCTCTGCGGTATTATCAAGACGTCAATTTGGGTTCGCTGTACTAACGCTTCGGTACGGCAACGGTAGGCCGGTTCCAACGCGTCAACGCGCTGTCGAATCCTAAGCGCGCGCGGGAGAGAAATGTCCGAATTCCAGCGAGCGATTGCTCGGACATAAACGGAAGCGCGCGAAGCTGATCTTCCGACATTTGCACCAGATCACCGAGATACGTGACCCCTGACCTTTCGAGTTGGCGAACGGTATCAGCTAGCTCCGGCTCACTGGCGGACAAATCCTTCAATGTGTAGCTGAGCCATTGTTGAAGGCGTGGGGGAACCAAGCGGACGACTTTTGAAGGCGGTAAATCCATAAACGAAAAGCAGAGCTGAAAGTTGATATCCTTCCGTGTACTGACGGATAGCCGACTATGCTCTACAACAAATAAATGTCCATATCTCTTTTGTGGAAAATCGGCTGAGGCATATTTCGCCAGCGTGCTCACTGGGATGGCGGTGCCTGTGCCCAGTAACGGCAGTCCCGCTACGGTGAATAGATCGTCCTCGGTCACTGTATAAAACGCGTCAAGCGGCCGAATCGACACCAAGGAGACACCTCCAACCGAATCACCCGAATCATGACTGATTCTCAGGCTCTTAGCACCTTGCCGCACCCGCCCAGCCGCATTTCGTGGTCAAAGTGAGTCTTGTGAGTCACTCCTGCATTGACGCGACGTGGTCCAATTCAGGAATTACGGAAGTCTGCTCGCTTCCTTTGTTACTACCGAAGGCAACTTGACGGTTTCGTGTCACTCCAATGCCTTTTGTAAAGCTTGGCCACTATCGGTCTTCGAATTGATGCGTGGTTCTGCACGCGCGCGCGGCGCCGTCAAAACCGAACAGGGGCCCGCCCCCTTCGCTTCGCTACGGGCGCACCCATTACGGCAGGAGCCTACGGCCTTTTGACAGCGTCGCTTGTTCGCGCTTGCGGTCGAACCGCACCGAGGCCGCGATAAGCGTGGCTTCCCAATCGAAAGGAAAAGACCATGAGCAACACAAAAGCAATCAAAGCCGTTCCCGCGTATCGCATCTACTGCGTGTCAAAAATCGGCGACAAGAAAACCGTTTGGCAGGAAATAGGAGCCGCTTGGAAGCACAAGGATGGAAAGGGCCTCGGGCTGCAATTCAAAGCTCTGCCGCTAGCCGGTGCTGAGGTTGTTCTTCGTGCACCATCGGCGAAGAAAGCTACCACGGCTTGAACGCGAAGCCGATGCCGGAGCGGCTTTCCGCTCCGGCATTTCGCGTACGATTTGAGTTCAAATCAAACTGCGTAATCCCGCTTGGCTTCCTGCATCAATTTGCGAAGTCCAAGCGTATCGCTCTCGTCTTCGGGATCGGGAAGCCATGCGCGAACCGCACGGCCCCGCGAAAACAGCACGGCCTGTCCAGTGTCCATATTGCCAAGACCTTGCGGCCAATATATCGGCCCCGGCATATATTGCATGGATTCGCTTGTGCCCGAAGACTGCGAATGTTGCCCGCCGGTACTCGTCGAGGCGGATGTACCACCAGTCTTTAGCCAATAAAGACGTTGGCCGGACAGTTTGGACAGATATTCGCGCGTCGTTACGTCTTGGGGCGCGAAGGATTGCAGAACGCCAGCGTTACCTACAAAGCTTTCCCATCGATCCTTATAGAGGTCTTTCGCTTGCGCCAAATCCTGAAACACCGGCCATAGCTTGATGCCGTAACCGCGCATGAGCGCCATGTTGTTTTCAATTACTGGCATCTTCCCCAGTTGCGCGAACTCATCGAGCATGAAGAGTACCGGCACCCTAGCGTCTTCCGTGCTGCGCAGGAGGGGCAGCAAGATCGACGTGATCATGAGGCGCAACCAAGTCGAATGTGTCGCCAAATAGCGCGGCGGCAGGATCAGATAGACCGTTGTCGGTTGCTCCTTAAGGCTAGCAAAATCAAATCCGCCGCGCGCGAGGTCAGCCTTGACGGGACGACTGTCGAGCCAACGCGTTTGCGTCAGCGCGGTCGATATAACGCTGTTCAATTCCTTATTGTCACCGGTGAGTTCGGCAAAGCGTCCGGCCTTGACCGTCAATTCTTCGCAATCATATCTTATACCGGCGATCATCATATCCCGAACGGTTGCACGAAATTCCTGCGCCGGTTGGCCGAGAAACGTACGCACGTTTGCGAACGATCCTGTGTCTGGTATCGTCAGGCGCACGAACATGATGAGCGACGCAATCAGATCCTGTGCCGACTGGCTCCAATGTGGTTCTTGGCCTTCAACTCGAATGATCGCTTCGGCAAGCGTTAGCGCGTCGTCGGGAAAATCATCGCTTTTCGGATCGAGCGCCGCAATTGGATTGAATCCGTTGCTGGTGAGATAGCCGTATTTTTTGATCAAGCGAGGGTAATTCTTGGGCATGACGCCAAAGGGGTCGATCACGACAACGTTGTGGCCGGTTTGCGATGCTCGATAAGCAGCAGTCAGCGCCGCCAGCTCGCCCTTGATGTCGATCACGATAACCGACCAGTCCTTGAGCTTGAAAAGATTTGGAACCAACAATCGCCGCGTCTTACCGGAGCCGTTCGGCCCCACGGTCAGAAGGTGCCGGTCGCCGCGATTGTTCTGGTCGGCGGGATTGGGATAGAGGTTCATACGGTCTGGCATCGCATCCCATTTTTCATCAAGGATCGATTGATGGTCGGATGGCTTGGTCGGCGTGACGCCGAACCCGCAATAAATCCCGCCGTTCTTTGACCAGATATTTTCAGGCATCAATCGACACTCCTGCCGCGCTAGCGCTCGTTGCCGACCCCATCGCGCGATAGGGTTTCCTGCCGCGCTTTTTCCCACGCTTCGAATTGCTCGCCGCGTTCGTTAATTTCGGCTATGCGCGCAGCCTTGGCATCGCCGATTTCCTTACCAGCTTCACTTTCCCGTACGGGCTCTTGCTCCTGTTCTTCTTCCTTTGAGGAAGAAGGCTGCGATTGTGTAGCATCTAGCTGTTTTTGTTCGGGCGAAGGCTCAGACGGCGCAGCAGGCTCATGATCGATTTCGATACTGTTCCGTCCCTCGTTTTGGAGGCTTTGCGCGTCATAAGCTTGTCCTATCGATTTGTCGGCAATGTCGGAGAGGTCGCGCGGCTCATATTGTTCGTACTTGTATGGTCTGCTGGCGATGTCCTCAGCGACAAATCCGGCTGCAATTGCGCGGATTTCCTCGTTGTCTTCACCGCGCCCCAATAGGAGGTGGTCGATGCGTTCGCCATGCTCGGCTAAAATCTGCGCTTTCCGTATTTCTTTTTCCGCTTCGCCCTTTTCGTAAGCGCGAATGAGACGGTCTTGTGGCGTAATGGGCCGTTCAGGTTCCTGTGCAGCCCCGTGGTCCGGTTGGTCTGGAATATCGTCGTCTGCCATTGCTCACCACCGTCAAGAAGGCGGGCAAGCGTATCACGACCGTTTCTTTTTGGAATGAGGCAGGGGAGGGAGAGGAAATATCTTTCTGAGCTGTTTATTGAGCTTCATGTCCGGCTCCAGACGCTCCGGAAACACATGGTAATAGACTTCAGTGAGCTTCCGCATTTCGAGACCCATGCTGCTTTGTTCGTCGTCTAGAACCCGCACCATTTTGCGGAAACTTCGCAGCATCTGGAGAATCTCCTTTTTGCGGCGGTCAAGAAGTTGCAATTGTACGGCAAAGTCGATGGTGAATTTTTCGTCGGCCTTTCGATGCATCTTTAGTTCGTCGCGCAAAGCGGGCAGACGCTTTTCCTCGATCTCTTTGAGGCGCTTATGCATATCCAGTTCGAAGTCGGCGAGTTCGGCGAAGGTTTTGCTTGAGCGCTTATCGGTCCGCGTTGCTCTGGCTTTCAGGTACTCGATTTCGTCAGCGGCCTGTTCGAGCCGCTCTTCAAGCCGTTTGATCCGCTCCTGCATATCGTCGTGTTCGGTCATCCGGTAAATATACACAATTATTGATGTATTTAATATTGGAAATAACAGCACCGAATTTGTACATTCTGACCCTCCGCGCTTTGGCCGGAGATAGGAGGCTGCTGCCCGCTTCCACTTGGTGTGTTTGGTGACTTTTGAACTGGCGCAATCTGGCGTGAGCGTGTTGAATGAAAGTCGAAATAAGTTTGAGGGCAAGCCATGCGCGGTAGTGCGCTGCGGGCTTCCGGCAGGGCCGTAATCCCTTGCGCTTCGCGCGGCTTGGCAGGGGCGTTCCAGCCCCGTGCACCCCAGCCAAGAGGAGCCTTGCCCCTCGTTGGATCTCCCGCGTCAGAGCGCTTCGCCTCCGACTCCTCAGACCGAAGCGTACGCCCCTTCGGCATCCGCGCTCAAGGAGCCTTGCTCCCCGAGACCCCAGCTTGTTCCGCCGTAGCTGCGACGCAGCGTAGGCGGACGCGGAAGGTGGGACACCTCCCCCTTCCAGCCCATCCCCCTTTTCGGTTCCGCCCATGACCAGCGGCACCGAAAAGCGCGTCCGTAACCGGCACCTGACCGTTCGCCTTTCGGAGGACGAACGAGCCGCTCTGGACGCCGCCGCCGAACGCGCAGGCCTGACCCCCGGAAGCTATGCGCGCCAAGTCTTGCTTGGCGCCCCCGCTCCACGTCAGGTGCGGCGTCCGCCGGTTGAAAGAAAAGAACTTGCCCGCCTGCTCGGCGAGCTCGGCAAAATCGGCAGCAACCTCAATCAGCTCGCCAAGGCCGTCCACGAAGGCCTTGTCCTCTATACCGGCGAGATCGATACCGCCATAGAACGCTTGCTTGAGGTCCGCAATGCGATCTTGTCCGCGTTGGGGCGCGCGCCATGATTATCAAAGGGAAATCCCGCGCTGGTCCCGTAGGTTTGGCCAAGCATCTCGGCAATGCCGAGAAGAACGAGCGCGTCTCATTACTTGAAACGCGCGGCACCGTAGCTCAGGATTTACGCGGCGCGCTGGTCGAGATGGACGCCTATGCCATCGGTACCCGCTGCGAAAAGTCACTCTACCACGCAGCCATGAGTCCAGAGCCGCCACATCTGCTGACGCCCGAACAGCGCACAGAGGCCATCGACGCGCTTGAGACGAAGTTAGGCCTCGACGGTCACGCCCGCGTGGTCGTGATGCATGAGAAACACGGACGCCAGCATATTCATGTCGTATGGTCGCGGATCGACCTCGACCGTATGAAGTCCGTCAGCGACAGCCACAATTACCGTAAGCACGAGGAAGTCTCGCGTGACCTCGAACGCCGGTTCGGCCATGACCGCGTGCAAGGCGCGCATCATGAGCGCGACGGTGTCGAACGTCCCGACCGCACGCCATCGCGGGCGGAATTGCGACAGGAAGAACGCACCGGCATCAAGGGCAGGGACGTAAAGGCCGAAGTGACAACAGCGTTTAGGGCCAGCGATGGACCGGAAGCATTCGAAGCTGCGCTTGCGGAGCGCGGATATATGCTTGCTAAGGGTGATAAGCGCGACTTTGTCATCGTGGACCGTGAAGGCGGAATCCACAGCCTCGCGCGGCGCATCGACCGTATGAAGGCCGCCGAGCTGCGCGAGTTCATGAGCGGCTTTGATCCGGCGAATATCCCGAGCATCGAACAGGCGCGGGAAGCTCTTGCGGAACGAAAGCGGCAGATGGATGAGCAGCCAGACACCTCCCTCGAAAAAGCATACGGGCGCGGCGACGATTATGTGAGTCAGACATCTGCAGCGCAGAAGGATTTTGAACAACGGCAAGAGCGATTGAATCGGCTCAAAAAGCAGTTTGAACATTTCGACCACGATTTAAACAGCACGGACCACAATCACGACGCGGGTCCCGACCACCAACCGCAGGCTCCGGGTGGAGGCCACTCTCGGGGCCGCTGAAGGCAGCGCTAGGCCAATGCACGCTTGCGACCTTACAAATGCTGGCAACAGTATGCCGTGTGCTGCATCAAACATTAAAGCGGTTGATGTTCAGGGCAGGGGGGCGCGACCTGACGACTTGGCATAAGACAAAACCGCTAAGACTGTCTCGTCCGATGCCGCGAGCGCCTTCCGTATGGCGGATAGACTTTTTGTGACCTATACAACTGGCTGCTAAATCGTCCCGCCGTCATCTTGGACCCCGTGTGGCTGTTGCCCACCAAATTCGGCTGCGGCGCGCATTAGTGGCTCGGGCCCGATGAAGCGCAGCGATCTGTTTCCGGTTATTCCGACTATGCTTGCAATTGTCACGAGGCCAAAAACGACCGCAAATGTCGCATAGAAATAAATAGCATCCGAACCATCACCTTCACGCCAGTGAAAGATCGGTGCAGCAATAATCGCCGTTGCCAGCCACATAATCGCGATAAATATCCATGCTAAAGTTTTTGAGCAGCCTCCCCTTGCCCCCATAACAAACCTATTACTGTATGCCGTAGGGTCGAAAATTACGCGGCCCGCCACTTTTCTACTGATCGCGTAGAACTCTCCTGTGCTGCCGTCGAAGTGCCACTTTTTCAGATTGATGCGCTCCCCGTCCCTATTGACGCGATAAGTGCTTGTTCCGCGATACTCGAAATCACCTTCTCGAACCGCAAAGCCGGGATAGGTTCGCATGAGTTTTGCCAAAGGTATTAGTGTACCGGGCCGATTGCTTCGACGCCGCAGCCACCGGCCAAAGAAAATTACAGACACGAATATCGCCGACCAAATGGCTAATGATGTGATTGCCGGGTACCTCCCGAACAGTGGGCGTCCCCATTTTCGTGCCAGTGCCGAGTGGCCTTTGGGATTCCGTATATACCCGATAGCCGCAGGACCACCGCACACTGTCGCGGCGGCATCCGGCTGAAACTGCCCCGGTCTATTGCTTGTGTAGGCTTGGTCGCCCGCTACCTGAAAAACAAGCATTCCCCTGTCGCCCATATAGGCTTGTATGGCGCAGAGGTGTTCGCCCGCCTTGAATGTACCTTGTGGTGTCGCAGTATCGTCACCAACCATATATCCGAATTGGTAATAGTTAGTGTCTGCGACCGCCACAACGGCACCGGGCTTGGCGATTTCCGTAAGCCGGTCCTCTGGCGACAAATCGAAGATGACAGGAACAACGCGCGCAGCGATCCAGATGATAATAAGGGAGACTATTGCAAGGGCCGCAATCTTCAAACGTCTCCTAACGGAGGCACCTGTGCCACCGCCTGCCAAGGCGGGATGTCTTCCTTGTGTGAGCCTTTTGAGCGCTTCCCTTGCCTTGGGAAACTGTTGTGCCGCGGCTTTAGCATACCATTCTATGGCCTGTGCTCTGTTGGCTGGAACGCCCAACCCGTCTTCGGTCAACATCCCGAGCCCATACTGAGCATTGGCCTGACCTTGTTCGGCATAAGAGCGCAAGGTGTCTGCTGCCTTCCGATACCAGCGGGTAGATTCATTCGTGTCGGGCTGACCGTGGATACCCACTGCGTACAAGCGCCCAAGCGAGATTTGCGATTTTACGAGACCGCGATCCGCTGCTTTACGAAACCACAGCGCGGCTTCCACGTCATCCGGCGTAACACCAAAGCCATCGTAATAGACTGTCCCAAGAAAGAATTGGGCTTCAAAGTTGCCATTCTCGGCCGCTTCGTGCGCAAGCCTTATGTCTTCGGCCGTGGGGACTTCATTCTTCCCGTAATTCGGCATTTCCCAGCTGCTTACACTCACAATCGCCCCCCTTGTGCGTAATACGTCGGGCGCGATGTAAAGCGCTACGCAGGGCGCAAGAAAGCGCCCATCAACGCGGTCCGGACGTAAATTCTGGACAATTCGTATGTATGCGGAGTAATGGTGAACAGAATGCTGTATTCTGTTCACACCTCCTTTTCTGCGTCAACGGCCTACGCTCGATTTTTTCGACGTTGTGCACGACGGTTTTGCGTATGACGCAGAGCTTGTTCGATAGCGAAGGTAATCGCAAATATCTCGTAACAAGAGAGCGACTTGCATTCGTTCGAGCGGCAATAGCTGAGGGCGGCGAGGTCACCACTTTTTGTCTGACGTTAGCAATTACAGGTGCGCGAATATCGGAGGTGTTGGCTCTGACGCGTTCGCGGATTGACGCCGAAAATAGTGCAATTGTTTTTGAAACACTGAAACAGCGAAAGAAAGGTATTTTCCGGGCGGTTCCAGTGCCGCGTCGCTTACTTAGTTATTTCGAAAAAATCCACGGGGTAGCTAGACCGCAGCTTGAATCTGGGAGCAAGAACGTCCGTCTTTGGCCGTGGGGACGCACCCACGCATGGAAACAAGTTAAGCGAATTATGAAAATCGCTGGAATTGCAGACAGCTTCGCGAAGCCGAAAGCGCTCCGCCATGGTTTCGGCGTCGAAGCCGGACAGAACGGCGTGCCGCAAACGAATGTGCAGCGCTGGATGGGTCATGCCCGTTTAGAGACCACTTCCATCTACATGCACGCGCTCGGAGATGAAGAAAGAAACCTCGCACGGCGAGCTTGGAGTTCGTTGGTTTTAGTAATTCCAGACGCGAGATAAGAGCGGCGGCTTTCCGAGCTTTGCGCACTGGGTCTTTAGTCGAATTACGCTGACCAAATAGGAGTAATATGGGTTGGTATATTCCAAGGTTGGCCGTTATCAACGGTGACCTTCACAGTGTCGTCACCGTATTCGCCCGGCGCCCCAAAAGCCAGAATTGTTTGCCACTCATAGTCTGGGCCGAGATGATCCCGGGGCTCATAACTTTCCGGCAGGTATTTGGTATGATGATCGCAATAAATCCAGACATCATTTCCTCTCAGCATAACGAGAAGTTTTTGCAGTTGAGTTCGGATGGATAGCTCCTCTCCGGCGTCAACCTTAGAAAACCGATCTCTTTGCGCAAAGCTTAGAGATTGAAGTAGCTTCACCATGTCCTCAGCATAGGCGGCCGTTTCGGTCGTCAGTGCCGTAAGAATGTGCACGAAGACTAGATGGCTTTTTACAGCATCATCGAATAGGTCGCCCGCATCCTTTGTCACTCGGAGATATAAATCATCATACCGAGGGACAATGGTGAATTCCGGTTCTATTTTTGCTGTGTCAGGCAGTGAGGACGCAGGAGAAGGTGGGACCAGCCGCGGTTGGTCTGTCGCATATAGTATCGCCTCTCGCTTCACGAATAGCTTGCGAGCAATACGATCAGCTTCATCGGCTGAGAGATTGGCATTTGCATTTTCGATATTCCGGTATTTGCGAATGCTCATATTGACGCTTTCCGCAAACTCTTTCTGAAGAGATTGCCGCTCTAAACCCTCTCTCAAGCGTTTGATTTCCGCGCCATTTGCTTTGAATTTTTTGACCATTGGTCCTCACAAGAGCTTCTCTTGTTTCTTTTAGCCAGCGGAACCGGCATCAAGGCGGCGAATGACCGGCAAATCTGGCCAGAAGCGGCAAATGTTGGCCCCGACGAAACCTTGCAGTAGCCAACTGGGGCTTTCTCGATGTCCAAATTGGCATCCCGCGCAGATGTCTGTCGATGGCGCCCTTTGTCAACTCTGAATGCGGTAGGTCACTTGCGACACACCGTGAACAGAATACAGCATATTGTTCACACCCGCTGGCACGGGGTCATCGGGGTGGGGATTTTGCGGGAATAGCCAAGGCCAGACGGAACGCTTTTTGCGTGCCAGCAGAGTTGCTTAGGGCCGCGCGCTCATTTCCTGCACGGGGAAAAACATCATGCAGAGGCTTTCTCGACGCCTGTTTGGTCAGGCCGCCGGTGGTATCGCACTGGCCTTTTTGCTTTCCGTTCCCGCCGAGGCTCAGGCCACCGGCGCCCTCGATCCGTCCAAGCTGGACGTGGCGGGCGTGAGGCTCGGCATGACGGTGAACGACGCAATCGCGGCGCTCAAGAAATTCGACCCGAAATACGTCATCACCAAGAAGTACTACGCCCAGCCGCTATCCTCTTTTGGCGGCGAAGCCTACGACATGAAAGACCTTCCGACCTTTGATGCGAGGCTGGCCTATTTCTACAGTTTGTCTGCGGTAAAGAGCGAGCAGCAGAAGAAATGCGAATATATGCGAGTGGGTTTGAGCAGGTCTGAGATGGTCTGTTCCACTGAGCCCCACACGACCGAAACGGTAATCGTCTGGGTTTCTCCCGTCCCCGGGCAAGAGCGCGTCATCGCGGTGCAGCGAAAGGTCCCATTCGAGAAAGAGCCTCTCCCTGCCATCGCGTCGCTAAAGAACGGCGTTTTTGCGAAATACCCGCACGACCAAGCCATATACGAAAAAGACGAGGCTGCTGCTGACACAGTCGAATGGGCTTTTGATGCTCAGCGAAGAATTATCTCGGCGGCCTCGGCAAAGAAAAGGCGGCACTACACTTCCAATGGAGAACTCCCCAGCCAAGCGGATGCCAGCAGCGGTATTGGCTTGAGCGTTATGTTGGACCCCAGCAACCAGAATGTCGGGCTCGCGACGAAGATGTATATTGCGCTCTTCGATGGCGCCGCTTTGTACAAATCAAGCGAACAGGCCACAGCGACATACAAGGTTCTTAAAGCGAAAGCGGACGCCGCCGACGTCAATAAGTCCAAAGGCCAGAACCAAACCAAGTTCTGATGTTCAGGCTTGGTGGCGGGTAGCAATTTTGCAAGGCGATGGGGTCAGGTGATGCGTATCTGTGGGGTGCTGCTCGCAGCGACATTGGTGTTCTTCGGCGGGACGACGGTTTGTCGAGCGGCGGACATTATCGTCGATCCCGACGTTTCTACGGTGTTTCTGCTTCAGAGCAAGTTTTCTCATACAGTTCCGCATTACGATACCATTGCGGAATGGGACCCTGCCGTTCGGGTTGCCGACGAGTTTCAAAAGCCGGTAGCGATCAAACAAGTCGTTGCGAAACTGAGGGCAAGAGCGGCAAGTTTGGAAGGCGTGAAGCAGGTGGTCGTCAATCTGCGGAGCGCTTTCTCGGAATTTGACGATCAATATCAGGAATATGAGTTTGATTTCGATGATGGCACTTATATTCCCTTCGACAGCGGATATGGAAATCAGGTGCGTATCGCGCTGACGAACGGAACCAAGGCGCGGACTTGGAAGCTAAATCCAAAAGATGCCGAACTGGTATTGCGTCGGAACAGAGGCCTTAGGAACGTAAGGCTTGTCCTTACGCTTTTGCCGCTACCATCGCCCAAGGCGGTCGGTAATGACGCCCCCGTCCTCAACGCCAAGATCATCGGCTACGACGTTGTTTCCGGGAGCAGCAACGTCAAATTGGGAAGCGTGGCGGTCGAACGCGCACTTTAGATTAGCGATCTCGCACGGCCTCTTCGTTGGGTTTTTGGTCTAAAGTCTTGGTAACAGGCTGGAATATAATGATTTGTTCCAAACGTCGGCATTTGTTGACTGACTGCCGACGTTATGCGCATTTCCGTATATCACATTGTTATACGAAAAACCGTATATTGACAATATATACGCATAAGCGTATATTGTGGGCAGAGGTGTATCATGCCCACTATGTCCCGCACGCCGAAACAACTCGGCGCAGAATTGCGCCGTTATCGCAAAAACCGCCAACTCACCCAAGGCAAGTTGGGAGAACTGATAGCCAAACGTCAGGCGACCGTTTCAACCCTTGAGTCCGAAGGGAGCGGGACGCTTGAAACCCTGTTTGCCGTTCTTTCAGCGCTTGATCTTGAATTGACCATCCAGCCTCGTTCAAAGGGCGGCCGCACCAAGATTGAGGATGCCTTTTGATGGCCCGTCGTCGCAAATCGGGGCGTCTTAACGTTTTTCTGAATGGACGGCAGATCGGAACGTTGAACCGTGAGGCTTCCGAAGCCATCGACTTTGTCTATGTGCCGGACTGGCTGGCATGGAACAACGCTCTGCCCGTATCCCTTTCGCTGCCGCTTCGCGAAGATCGCTACATCGGCGCGCCTGTATCAGCCGTGTTCGATAATTTGCTGCCAGACAATCTCGATATCCGCCGAAAAGTCGCCGAACGAATTGGGGCAGGGGGCGTTGACGCCTTCAGTCTATTGGAAGCAGTCGGGCGGGATTGTGTTGGAGCTTTGCAGTTTCTTCCGGAGGACCACGCACCGGAGGCTGTCGGGACCATTAAGGGGCACAACGTCAGCGAAGAGGAAATCGCCAAGCGTCTCGCAAACTTGGCGAGAGCGCCTCTCGGCCTGAACTCTGATGACGATTTTCGTATCTCGATTGCAGGAGCCCAAGAGAAGACGGCGCTGCTGCGTTACAAGGGGCGTTGGCAGCTCCCAATCGGCTCGACGCCGACGACACATATTCTGAAACCGCAGATCGGAAAAATCCCGAACGGCATCGATCTCTCGAACTCAGTCGAAAACGAGTATTTTTGCCTGATATTGGCCAAGGCTTTGGGCCTACCGAGCGCCCATGTAGAGATGGTGAGTTTTGGCGGAAAAAAGGTGCTGGTTATCGAGCGGTTTGATCGCTTGTTCACGCGCAATGGTCGTTTGCTGCGTGTGCCGCAAGAAGATTTCTGTCAGGCTCTATCGGTTCCGTGGACGACCAAATACGAGAAGGACGGCGGACCGGGCATCCCGCAAATCCTACGTCTACTGGCTGGCAGCGATGAAGCCTATTCCGACCGAAAAAACTTTCTGAAGAGCATGATCTTTTTTTGGCTCATCGGAGCAACGGACGGGCACGCGAAGAATTTCAGCCTGTTTCTTGAGCCGGGCGGCGGTTATCGAATGACACCGCTTTACGACATTGTGACTGCTCAGCCGAGTTTTGCCGCTAATCAAATCCGCCGCAATCAAATGAAGCTCGCCATGGCCGTTGGAGACAAACGGCATTACACGGTTGAATCCGTTTCGGGGCGACATTTTATTCAGAGTGCTGCCAAGGCTGACGTTGGCCGGTCTGTGGTTCTCGAAGCCATCGACGACCTTCTCAATGTTGGGCGGTCGGCAGTAGATCGTATTGTGTCCGAACTGCCGAAAGATTTTCCGTCGTTCATTGTCGAAACGACCAGCAAGGCTTTCAAGGATCGCCTCGACTATCTGAAGCGCGAGCGAGAATCTCTGAAATAGGCGCATGCACATGAAAATACGGACGTAGCACATTGAATTAAATGGATTTTATCTGATTAGATTCTTTGGATTTCGAGGCGTTATTCGTCTAGTCTGTTGAGGTTATGTTCCGTGTCACTACCTGTGACAGTGTGTGATGAATAGTACATAACTGTAGCGCTAACACACAAAATGTGCCTATCTGTCACTACGTGATTCTAAGTGATGTAGGGCTGGGCAGTTGGCGCCGAAGACAAAGACGAGCAATGGAAAAGCGACCGCGAAGCGGATCGCGATTTCACTTAGCAAGGACGAGGCAAAAAAAGTGACGGAAGTCGCCGAAAGATTTGCGATGAAGGACGCAGGGTTCGCCGCCTACTGTGTTCGATTTTACTTGAGCCATCACGGTGACAAGGCTTCGCTCATGCCTCTCCCCAAAAACGCCCAGCTGGGGCTCGAGGTCTAGATGAATGGCGTGTTTGACATAGCCGGGCCAGGCCAGTCTGCTTTTTACAAAGAACAATTCGATACGTATGTGTCACTCGGCTTAGAGAAGGCGGAGTATTTCGCGCTTCTGGATCGACCACTTTATGATGACATGTTCTTCGACGAACTGGGCCCCGATTGTGCGTTCAAGCTATCCGGTCGTGGTGGTTATACATATGAGAGCATGGGGCGACTTATCGCCGATAAGCTCGACAACGTTGCAAACAACTGCAAGCTAACTGCGCAAGAGTGCTGCGCATTAGCATCAGTAGTTAAAAAAAATGGCTTATATTTTGGAAGCGATATATCGGCCTGGGATGAATACCGGCGTTCGAAAGCTGTGTCTTTTAGGCTGGCTGGACTCGAAGCACTAGATTCCCGCTTTTCGGAGAAAGTGCGCAAGTACTTTTACCGTTTCCCTTCCCCCATCTCGCTAACATCTTAAAAAGCGTGTCCATCGAAGGTGGACGAATACCGGCCTCATTTGCCAATCTTATAAAACCAAGTTCCAATTCTTGTATTGACCTTGCCGACGCGCGGTTTTGCATCCCGGTTTTGATATCGTCCAACTCGAGTTGCTCCAAGAGCATAGCCCGGCAATCCACATCGTCATAGTTTTCGAGATTGATGTGTTCCAACAAGCGATATGAAAAATCCTGAAGCGTATCTATTCCTTTGACACCGCGGTCCTTTAAAACGTTCCAATAACGCCTAACGGCAGCCATTTCGGCGAGATAAAGGCACGGTTCAATCGCGTTTTTGGGAAAACCATTGTTGCCACAAATCTCTCTCGCCATCTGGTAGATCGGCGGAAAAAGCTCTGGCGACCGCGGGTCGTCCCGAATAGCCATCAGACACAAGGCAAAGCGGACATGCGTATCGAGGCTAAGACCCTCAGTACAGGGAAAGATTCTGCATATCGTCTCCCGGTCCGGCAGCTTGATATTGGTGAGTTGGACGCTGCCAAGCTTTTTCAATTCATTGCAAGCGTAAATCAGCGCACCAGTTGATCGAGCATGGTGTTCAAGATTAGGCCACAGAAAGAGCGCGTTTTTATATGCGAGCGGAAGCTGTGAAAGCAGCCTCTCGTTACGCTCGCCGTTTGCCTTAACCCCGCCACGTACAAAGTGTCGGAGTTCTGTTTTGACCAAATTGTAGGTCATGACCCCAACGATATTTACCGATGACAATCTGGAAGTGTACTCCAAATTACGCCGCACGGGAAGGTACCGGGAGGTATTACACCGCATCGCCCCCTCTTCCTACTGACGGACAAATGCGCTGAAGTCATTTCCGCGACTATGCCATAAGGAAACGCCAATGCTGACAACTGGTTACGTCGCCGTGACTGTTTTCTGCCCCTGTTCATGAGCGCAATTGGGTGCCCGCCATTCATCGCGGGTAAACCCAATGCTGCACTCAGTCACGGGACTTTTGACATACCTGAGCATCCTCATTGGAATCGAGCTCTGGCCTGAGCACGAGACAAGGATTTGTTTTTGCTCGTACAGCGGCGTCGCGCTCTTCTATGCGTCCGTCCTGGCGATCCAGTATTGGCAGGCGATGCATAAGCATCGCGAAATTCAACGCTCGTTTTGCGGCCCTGATATTCGGTCCGGCTTGCCGGGTTATACCGGCAGTCTGATCGCACGCGATATGCGCGCCGGTCTGCCGACATTCAACGCTAATGCAGAGCCGCGCCCATAACTCCCCGCACCACCGGAGATCCGTTTGAAAACAAGAATTGACCACGCCCAAAGCATTAGACATCGGCGCGTTGGGAGTGGCCAGAGTGCCGTATTTCTATCGAAACGAGGTCAGAGCTGGTAGAGGGGTCCTGGCAGCGTAGCCCGAAGTCTCCATGCGCCTCCATTCGGAGCGAGGACGGTACGTAGCGCCGTTGTGGTGGCCAGCTATCTGATAGATTTTTGCCATCCACCAGTGCAATCTGAACGGATGACGAAGGATGAAATCGCCCGCGTCGCCGACTTGCTCCGGCAGTTCGAGCGCGAAGGACCAGACAACCCACAACAAGGCGAACGTCTTATTGCGGAAGTTTTTCGCGTGTGCGGACAAGACGTGGTCGAGTCTGGTTTCGCTCAATCCGACGATGGAATCGATTGCTATTATCGGACCACTATCGCGGGAAAATCGCAAACAATCGGCGTCGAAATCAAAGCCAATCGTCAACTGGTTGGTGCCTCTGCCGTTTCATACGCCCTGGACCTGCATGCAAGCGGTCGCTTCGACCGAATGATGATTGTTTCGCGCTCGGGATTTACCAGAGAGGCACAGGCACAAGCGGAGTCGCTGGGTGTCGGCAAGCTAGACCTACTTGATCCTGCTAGCCTACGAAATTGGATTGTCCGCGAGAATGAAATTCCGCCGGTGCAGCTTTCCCGCACTGAACTCATTCTAACAACCGCAATGCGCGAGCTTGCTTTGGCAATTGCAGGCCATCCCGAAGAACTCTGGAAAGTCGAATGGCGTGAGCTTGAAAAACTGTTGCGCGAGGCATTCGATGGCATCGGATATGAATCGCAGCTGACGCGCCCCGCGAAAGACGGGGGTTTTGATTTGGAACTTACGGCCTGGGACAACGGTGAAAAGCAGACTTACCTCGTTGAAGTGAAGCACTGGACAACGAACAAGCCGGGCAAAAGCGCCGTTAAGAAGCTGATAGGTGTAACGGCATCGAAATCGGCTACAGGAAGTCTTCTACTCTCCTCGTCGGGTTTCACTTCGACCGCCTATGAAGGGTGGACCGAATATGAAAAACCGGAACGCATCCGGTTGGGCAGCGGCGAGAAGATAGTATCTCTGTGCAAGCTCTATAAGCGAACTAGCAAGCCGTTCTGGGTTCCGATTGACACACCGCTTGAGACGCTCTTCGAGGGAACGCGACGGCTCGATGGAAAATAGCCGTTCACGAGGCTGATACCCGCTGAGCCACCGCACGGCGGATGTTCCGGAGATTTGCTGGGGTATCGGCGCGAGCAGGATCGTTATCGGGCATTCGTGTGCTAGTACACAGACACGGCGCGAAGTTTTTTTCCGTATCGGCTTCTGGTCTCCGCGCCATTGACCCCCAAAAATTGAGAGATTCAGGGCACATAGACGGTGTATAATCGGTCCAACTCAATTCCATTGCCGAATCAAAGAGTTAGTGCTAACAGCGATGGTAATTGGTCGGCGGGTAGGTTGACGACTTTGAGTTGGCTTGTTTAGCACATTGTCTAGCACACTAGCTCACAGCACACGGAAAACATCTAACAATATGAAGTTGTTAGTGTTTGACGCAACGGACTTAAAATCCGTAGGGCGAAAGCTCGTGCCGGTTCAAGTCCGGCCGCCCGCACCACGCTTCGCCACGCAGCGCCGGAGCCAGCGCGCTCGCACGCTGGCGCTATTCGCCGCCTTGGCAAGCCGACTTAGAGCGCCGACCGCTTCAGCCAGACCTCGATCCCCTGCACCGCCAACGCTGCGGTGGAGAAGCAGCCTTGCAAGAGGTAGCCGCCAGTGGGGGCCTCCCAATCCAGCATCTCGCCAATGACAAAAACGCCGGGCTTGGCCTTCAGCATCAGATCACCCGAAAGGGCGTCCAAGCGCACGCCGCCGGAGGTCGAAATGGCGCGGGCGATAGGCCCGGTGGCGATCAAGCTGAGCGGCATGGCTTTGATGCGCGCGGCCAAGGCGCCGGGGTCGGACGGCAAGTCGCGCGCGCCTTCGCGCAGCAGGGAGGCGGTGAGCGGCGACAGACCGCCTGCTTTGCGCAGATGGTTGGCCAAGGACTGGCTGCCACGCGGGCGGGCGAGGCGCGCCGTCAAAGCCTCTGTGGTGGTGTCGGGACGCAAATCGAGGGTGATGAGGGCCTTGCCGGTCGTTTCGATGGCGTCACGCAAAGCTGCGCCAAAAGCGTAGATCAGACTGCCCTCGAGGCCATTTTGCGTGATCATGATTTCACCGCGCTGCGGGCGCCCAGCAAAGCTGAGGGTGACAGGTTTCAGCGGCTCGCCAGCGTGGCGGCTGCGGAAAATCTCGGACCATTCCACCACGAAGCCGCAATTGGCGGGACGAAACGGTGCCAGTGCGATGCCTTGGGCGCGGAAGATCTCGGCCCAATGGCCATCAGAGCCCAAATGCGGCCAGGAAGCGCCACCGAGTGCAATCACGGTAGCATCGGCTTGGATGAGAGCCGTGCCATCGCCGGTATGGAAGCTGAGAACCTCGCCTTGCCAGCCTGTCCAGCGGTGTCGGGGGGCAAAGCGGACGCCCAGCCGGTCCAGCTTCTTCAGCCAGGCGCGCAGCAAGGGTGTCGCCTTCTTGGCCTTGGGAAAGACCCGGCCACTGGTGCCGACGAAAGTCTCAAAGCCCAGATCATGGCACCAAGCACTGAGATCCTTGGGCGAGAACAGGGCCAAACCCCGCGCCATCAGGCCTTCGGCCGGACCATATTTCTTGAGGAATTGCGCCACCGGCTCGCTGTGAGTCAGGTTGAGGCCGCCGCGCCCGGCCAGCAGGAATTTGCGCCCCAGCGTGGCTTTTTGATCGAACAAGGTGACGGCATGTCCGGCTTCGGCCAAGAGCTCGGCGGCACGCAAGCCAGCGGGGCCGCCGCCGATAACAGCTATCTGGGACACGGGATCATCCATCTGCAAAACGCCGGACGGCCTAGCACACAAGCGGCCGGAAAGCCCTACCCGGTCCCCGACACGAGATCACGCAACTGCTACTGGTACGGCGCGCGTAGCGTCCTATGCTGGCAGCAACAAAAACCGATTTGGGGACGGACACGATGCGCGCCAGCTTTTTCCTGGCGGCTGCTCTGGCGTTAGCGCCAGCGGCGGCCGGCGATCTTGGCTTGTTTGCAGGACAGACGGATGTGGGAAGCGTCAGCCCGCCCGGCAGCGCCGCTTACGATAAGGCGAGCCAGAGTTATACGCTGACCGCGGCAGGGGCCAATTTGTGGGCCAAAGAAGACGCCTTTCACTTTCTGTGGAAAAGGGCGAGCGGCGATTTCGTGCTGACCGCCGATATTGCCTTCCCGCCCAAAAGCTATGCCCATGACCCCAACCCGCATCGCAAAGCGGTGTTGATGATCCGCCAGGATCTGGATGCCGATAGTGCCTATGTCGATGCGGCGCCGCATGGCGCGGGGCTGACGGCTTTGCAATATCGCCCCGAAAAAGGCGCGGCCACCCAAGACATCGAGCTTAATATCGATTTTCCCAAAACCGTGCGGCTGGAAAAACGGGGCGATGTGCTGACGCTCTATCTCAGTGAACATGGCGAGGCGCTGCATCAAGTCGGCGCCAGCATCCGCCAGCATTTTGCCGAACCGTTTTATCTCGGCATCGGTCTCACCGCGCATGACGCCGCCACCACCGACAAGGTGGTATTCAGCCATGTGACGCTGGAACAGCCCGCCCCCATCACCGGCAAGCTGACCACCTGGTCGACGCTGCAAGTGGTCAAGATCGATGAAGGCGCGCCCACCGCCACGGTGATCGAATCGCGGCCGGGGATCTATGAATCGCCCAATTTCGCGCCCGACATGAAGTCCATTCTGATCAATGAAAATGGCCGTTTCTTCCGCATCCCGCTGCTTGGCCCGCTGGCGGGTGGGCCGCGGCAGGATTTCAGCACCGGGGAGGCCAGTGGCTGTTGGGGGGAACATGGCTTTTCGCCGGACGGCAAAGCCTATGCGGTGAGCTGCAATGCCCCCGGCGAAAGCGGACCTGATGTCCATATCGTTCCGGCCACGGGCGGCGCGGCGCGGCGCCTCACGCAGCAGCCGATTTCGTTTTTCCACGGCTGGTCGCCGGATGGAAATACGATTGCCTTCACCAGCATTTTGGCTGGCCACGAAGATATCTACACCGTGCCGGTGGCCGGTGGCCCGGTCAAACATCTGACCACAGAGGCGCTCAATGACGGCGCCGAGTTCGCCGCGGATGGCAGTCTCTATTTCAATTCCAACCGCTCGGGTTCGATGCAAATCTGGCACATGCAGGCCGACGGCACGGGGCTGGAACAGATCACCAAGGATGAGTTCGACAATTGGTATCCGCACCTCTCGCCGGACGGCAAATGGCTGGTGATGCTGAGCTATGACAAAGGCGTGGCGACTGCGAGCCACCCCATGAATCAGCCGGTGGCCTTACGTTTGCGCTCGCTGGTGGACGGCAAAATGCGCGTGCTGGTGCGGCTGGTCGGCGGTCAAGGCACGCTGGATTCACCGTGCTGGTCGCCGGACAGCAAACTGGTTGGCTTCGTCAGCTATCAAGACCTGCCGACCCCATAACAACAGGGAGACTGCCATGAAGAAGACAATGTTGCTGGCTGCTGCCATGCTTCTCAGTGCTGCGAGCGGGGCCGCGCCGCTGCGCCCAGCCATCACCGGCGTGTCGCATTTAAGCGTCTATTCCGCCGATATGGCCAAGTCCGATGCTTTCTACACCCATCATCTAGGGGCCGTGAAAGGCGCCGATCCGGAAGACGCCAAAGGCGTGCGCTATTATTTCAATGCGCGCCAATTCGTTGAAGTGCTGCCGCTGCCCGCGGGCGCTGGCATCAACCGCATGGACCATGGTGCGTTTAATACCGCCGATGCCGAAGCTTTGCGCAAATATCTCGCCGCCGCCAAAATCGCGGTGCCGAAAAAAGTGACATTGGGCAGCGACGGCAGCAAATATTTCCGCGTCAAAGACCCCGAAGGCAATACCATCGAATTTGTCGAAGCCGGGAAGACGCCGCCGACCATCGCGGCGGTCAGCCCCAGCAATCGCATCATCCATTTCGGCATGATCGTGCACAGCAAGGCGGTGGAAGATCCCTTCTATCGCACCCTGCTCGGCTTCAAGCCTTATTGGTTCGGCGGCATGACGGTGGAAAATCCCGCTTGGATTTCGCAGCAAGTGCCAGATGGCAATGAATGGGTAGAATACATGGTGGTGAAGGGGCCGGAGACCAAAGGCATCCCCGCCGATATGTCGCAAGCCAATGCGGGCGTGCTCAACCATTTCGCCCTGGGTGTCGGCAATATGGAAAAGACGGTGACCATCCTCACGGGCGGCGAGCGGCTGTCCGAGAAAAACGACGGCCCTAAGATCGGCCGCGACGGCAAATGGCAGTTCAATATGTATGATCCGGATGGCACGCGGGCAGAATTCATGGAATTCCACGCCGTGAACACACCCTGTTGCTCGCCCTTTACCGCCACAGACCCGACCGAATAACGCGGCTCGCTGCACCAACCCCGCCAGTCGGCAACGGCTTGCGGGGCGGGCGGCGGCAGCGCGCTGCCTATGGTTGCGTCTCTGGGATGGCCGGCGTTGGCGGCTCTTGGGCATCCGGCGGTGCCGTGGCTCGGCTTGCATGTGTGCCCTGAATCTGGCCCGCCCATGCTTGGTTGGCGTCGTTGAGTATCTTTTCGAAGGTCTCGAAGTATCCTGCAATGATAGACGGCTCCCACTTGCCGTCACTCGCCGAGGAGATCACCGCGCGGTCGAAACTCATCCGGTCACGAAGTGCGGAGAGGCGACAAACCGTTGCGACGGCAATTTGTAAGCGGTCTTGAAATTTGAAATATTGGAGCAATTGGGTGGTCAGAGCGGCCGCTGACGAAAAGAAAATGGCTGTGAAAGATGCGTCTATATTTCTGTAGTGAATATTCGCCGCAATGATGGCCGTTGCGATGGCTGCGCTCAGCATTTGTGCGAGAGATAAATAGTTCATCCCATGGCCATAGCGCGTACAACGTTCATTGAACGAGGAAATCTCGGCTTTGACTTTCTCCGCGATGTCGCGAAATGCCTCTGGATCAGCCAACAATCGTTTGTCGTCGCCCATCACACCCTCCCGCAATAGCTGAATTGGTTTGCAACTTCTCCTATAGTTGCATAATGGGGCAGGGGTTATCAGCCCGATCCGATAATCTTACGGCGGTATTCGCTGTTCAAACGATGCGTTTGCCCCGGCTTGGCGCGCCCGGGCGAAGGCAGCTTTGGCTGCTTAACGGCCCGCTATTTCGCCCACTGACCCAGCCAATCGGCAACTTCCTGCGGGGTCATGTGGCGGGCGTCGGACAGCGCCGTGATCTTGCCGGGGTTGACGAATTTGCCATCGGCCTCGGCAACGATCACCGCCGGCACACCTTCCAGCCGCTTGGTGATGCCAAAGCGCGCCGGAATTTGCAGATTCTTGTCGAAGCGGCCGACATCGACTGAGACCATCTCGAAATGCGCCGCCAGGAAGGGCCGCATCTCTTTCAACGCCATAATATTGGCGAGCACGATGCAGTCGCCGCACCAATTTCCGCCGAGATCGATCAGCACCCGTTTGCCGTTCTTCTTAGCGCGGGCAAAGGCGGCATCGACCGCCGCCGTGGCGTCGGCGTTTTCATTGTAGGGCGTGCGTTCCACCACGGGCAGCTCGGTCATCAGCGCCACCGGCAGGCGCGGTGCCTCACTCCAAGCGGCCGAAAAAACAGCCGGAAGAGCCACAATTGCTGCCGCCAAAATCCGCTTCATGATGCTTGTTTCCGTCTCTACTTCGTTGGTGGAGTATGGGGAGATTACCCTGCCCGCCGCACATTCCAAGCTCTAACTTGCCGCTCCGGGAATCCGACAAAAATGTGAATGCTGGATGCTGCGACATGCTGTAAAACCGGCCGACCCTTTGAGGCATTTTCGATGAGACGTTTCGCGTTTTGCGCCGCCCTGGCCCTGACCACCGCCCTAACGCCGCTGCACGCTGCCGAACCGGCTGCCGCCTATATGTGGAATCTGGGCGACCTTTACCCCTCCGCTGCGGCCTGGACGGCAGAGCAAGCCAAGATCAAAGGCGATGTCGCCAAGCTCGACAGCTATAAGAGCAGCATCGGCAAAAGCGCGGGCGATATGCTGACCGCCCTCAAAGCCATCAGCGCCGCGCGCAAAGAAATCGACCGGCTTTCGGTCTATGCCTCACTCAAAGGCGACGAAGATGTGCGCGTCGCCGAAAACCAGGCCCGCGTGCAGCTGGCCCAGGCGCTGGCCGCCAGTTTCGGCGAAAAGACCTCGTGGCTGACGCCGACCATTTTGGCGCTTGGCGCCGACAAGGTTGCGGCCTTCCAAAAGCAGGCGCCGGAACTTTCCAGCCGCTTTGGCTTTTTCCTCGACAATATCCTGCGCTCCGGCCCGCACACGCTGACACCCGAAGCCGAGCAGGTGATGGCCTCGGTGAGCAATGTTCTGGCCCAGCCCGACACCATCTTCAGCCAGCTTTCCAACGGCGAGCTGCCCTTCCCTTCGGTGGTGCTGAGCGATGGCACCAAAGTGGACCATCTTGATCAAGCCCATTACGCCAAGTACCGCCAATCGGCCAATCGCGACGACCGCAAGACGGTGTTCGACGCCTATTTTGGCGCCTGGAAGCATTATGAAGGCACCTTTGGCGCCACGCTGAACACGCAAGTTCTGGCCGAGGAATTCGATGCCAAAGTGCGCAAACATCCCAACGCGCTGGCCGACGCCTTGTTCAACGATGCCATGCCGGAAGCGGTTTATCGCCAGCTGGTGGCGCAGGCCAATGCCGGACTGCCGACCTTTCATCGCTATCTGAAGCTGCGCCAGAAGCTGCTCGGCATCAAAGGCGCGCTGGGTTATCAGGACATGTATCCTTCGATGTTCACCCTCGCCAGCAAGCCGAAATTCACAGTAGAGGAGAGTGAGCGCATCGGGCTGGAGGTGACCTCAGCCTATGGCCCCGAATACACCACGCTGCTGAAGAAGGGCTTTGAGGCGCGCTGGATGGATGTGCTGCCACGCCCCGGCAAGGCCTCGGGCGCCTATATGAACGGCTCGGCTTACGACGTGCATCCCTTCCTGCTGCTCAACCACAACGACGATTACCAATCGCTGTCGACGCTTGTGCATGAGTGGGGCCATGCGGTGCACACGCTGCTGACCACCGCCAATCAGCCTTATGAAAAATCGAACTACTCGACCTTCACGGCGGAAACCGCCTCGATCGGCAACGAGATGCTGCTCAACGATTACATGGTGGAGCACGCCAAGACCAAGGAAGAAAAGCTCTACTATCTTGGCGAAGGTCTGGAGCTGATCCGCACCACCTTCTTCCGCCAGACCATGTTCGGCGAATTCCAACTCGCCATTCATGAGGAAGTGGAGCAAGGCAAAGCGCTGACCGGGGCGCGGCTCTCGGAAATCTATTGCGGCCTGCTCAAGCATTATTACGGCGACGACAAAGGCGTGACCAAGATCGATCCGGCCTATTGCGTCGAATGGGCCTTCATTCCGCATTTCTATTACGGCTTCTATGTTTACCAGTACGCGACATCGATGGCAGGCGCGGCAGCGCTGAGCAAGGATATGGAAACGGGCGATCCCAAAGCCCGCGAGCGCTTCATCAACCTCTTGAAAGCGGGCGGCTCGGATTATCCTTATGCGCTGTACAAAAAAGCGGGTCTCGATATGGCGACACCAGCGCCTTATCAAGCGCTGATTGCCCGCATGAACCATCTGATGGATGAGATCGACGCGCTGCAGAAGTAGG
>JARLIR010000017.1 GCA_031291635.1 Rhizomicrobium sp.
CCTGTTGGTGTTGCTGCCAGTGGTGTCGATTTCGGCGGTGTTGAACTGCTGCCACTGGACATTGACCAGCTTGTAGTTCTGCCACAAGGCCGGCGCTTTGTAGTTCTTGAGCGCCGTGTGCGCCGCCGCATTTACCTGCTGAATCTGCGACGGTATGGCGAAATAGCGCTTGTTCACGCAGGTGCCCGTGTTGGGGGGCGGGATGGGCTCGTTGGTGTCCGCATTGATCTCCTGGAAATAAAGCCTGTTGTTAGGTGCCGTCGGCGACGTGTTCGCCGCCACCTTACAGTACGGCCCTGCCACCTGAACCAGAGGCAGCGTCGCACCGGCTGGCGGAGAGGGCGGCGGCGGGTTGGGGATCGGAGGCTGCGGCGGAACGATGATGCCTGTCGGATAGGCGGGGCTGTAGTATTCGCTATTGGCATCAAAGTAATTCAGCCGCGGGTCCATCCCGTCGCCGGGAGGCGCGTTGACCTGCCCGCCATTGTTGTTTTCAACGGGCTTGCCGTTCGCGGTCAGAATGTTGCCGGTATATTCGAAGGTGGCGAAGATGAAATTGGGCTGCGAGGGTGTTTTTTGGATGATGTGCAGCGCGATCAGCACCCATGTCTGCTCGCGATAGCAGGCCGACGTCGAGTTCCCACCCTGATCGTAGAAGCGCACGGTCTTGGTATGGAAGTTGGCAGCGCTCTCGCCGGGCGCCAGCGGACGCCATGCGGCCTTGACCAGCACAGTTCCGGGCGGCAGGACGATATTGGGCGTCGGCGCGGGATAGGTGTTGTTGACAGTCGCAGTGGCGAAATTCTTCTTCGCCGTCACGAAGGCCTGGCCCTGGTACCAAAACGTATTGGCCGCTACATAGTCGTAGAAGGTTCGGTTGCCTTTGGCCAGGAAGCGGATCAGCTGCGGCTGGGCATTGGCATTCCCGACATTGGGCTTGGCGATTTTGTATGGCAAGGCGCCCGCAAACATCGAATCCAAACCGATCTGCGTGATCTCGTCGAGATTGATGAAGGACGGCTTGGTCACCACTTGCTGTGTCGGGTTTACGCAAGCCGGCACATTCAACGATGTGCCGCCGGGATTATTCTGGACCGCGCCCGGAGGAGGCGATCCGCCCGGCGGAGTAGCAGGAGTCGTCGACCGCGTGCCGTAGACATATTGTGGCGAGGCGTCGAAACCGTAATCCTGCGATGCATCGGGGGTATAGCCCGGCGGGTTACCGACACCAGGGAAGGTCTCGACCTTGCTACGATAGGTTTCCCACACCACAGGTTGCCTTGGCCCGCTGTCGGCGCCAAACCATTTGGAATTGTCCGGCACGCCGCGGGTGTTGGAACCCACCACACCGGTTTGCGGTGCGGCCGGCCAGTTCAACGCGATGAATTCCTGCCACGCGAAGATCGCGGCCGTTGTAATGGTCGCATTGCCTGCACCACCCGGGATGTCTGACGGCAATTGCGAGCTGATAGCCGGGAATGTGACCGCCCCGGATGGTCCGGCTACCGCCATTTGGCGCTTGGCCGCAGCCTCGGCATTATCGGAAGAAAATGCGGTGAGCGACACCGCAATACTGATGAAAGCAAACGCCACAAGTGGAGCAACAACGAATGTGCGAAATCCTGTATCGAGCTTCATGGCTTATTCCCCTGGCAATTGTGATCTTTATGCGTCAATCTCTTCTGGCTGTTTCGTTTTGAGGTCGTCCCAGTAATCACCGCGCTGCACTTCTGCGGGCAACTCGCCCGGCGCAAGAGGCCGATCGATCACTTCAACGACGAAATTGCGGTTCAATGGAGCCGCCCAAATCCGCGTAGAGAGCGTGACCTTGGATATCTCGAACATCCGCGTATCCTCTTCGGTCTCCGCATCCGTGCCCAGCCGGTCGGAAAGTTCATAGAAGGCACGTGGCACGAAATCTTCGCGGAGCTTGATGACAGCTGTTCTGCGGCCATCGCTGACCCACCACTCAAATTTCATGGCACTGTTGCACTTCATGCCGCAGTTTCCGTCCAGAACCACTTTGTAGCGGTCTCGAGCGACGACGCCGGTGACGTAATCGATGGCATCGCGAACGCCCGGTCCGGGGTGTGCGCCCACGACATAGAGGTCGTCGCGGCTCCACAGCCCATCTTTTGAAAGGGCCACCGCGGCTGCCTGCATGGCGCGATAGCCGACGGCCGTGCCCCACCACAGCGAGCCGATGTGCTGGGTCATGGCGCCATTGTAGTCGACTTCCTTGACCTCGCCGTGCTCCTTGATCCGGACCACGGTCGCGTCGACCGGCGTGAGGGCCTCGCTGTCATCACTTTTCATGGGCATCTCCTATCTGTCGTTCGAGTTGTTTGGAGCGACGGCTTCAGCAAATCCTGGGCAACTGTTCGCCGACCAGCATGTCGACGATGCGACGGCCGCCGAAAACCGTATGCATGACCACGCGACCGGGCCGCCCGTCGGTGGCACTGCCGATGATTGCGCTGTCGCGACCCAGCGGATGGCCGCGCATGGCGGTCAAGGCTGCCTCGGCCTGATCGGGCGGGACGGCGCAAACCAGCTTGCCCTCATTGGCCAGATAGAGAGGGTCGAGGCCCAGTATCTCGCTGAAGCCCCGTACCTCCTCGCGCAAGGGCGTGCGCTCCTCGTGGATTTCGATGCCGATTTGGGATGCTTCGGCCATTTCGTTCAGCACGGTCGCAATGCCGCCGCGCGTGGCATCGCGCAGGAACCGCGTCCCCGGCGCGGCGGCCAGCAGGTCGCCGATCAAGCCATGGAGGGCGGCGCAATCGCTTTCTAGAGGCGCGGACAGCGCCATATCTCCGCGTGCGTTCAGAATCGCGGCGCCGTGGTCGCCCAAAAATCCGTTCACAAGGATGGCGTCGCCAGGCCGGACGCGGTTGACACCAAGCTCAATGCCTTCGCGAATGACGCCGATGCCGGTCGTGTTGATGAATAGCTTGTCGCAAGCGCCTCTGCCGACCACCTTGGTATCGCCGGTTACGATAAGGACGCCAGCGTCGGCGGCCGTGCGCGCCATCGAGCCCGCGATTTGGCGAAGCATGTCGACGTCCAGGCCTTCCTCGATGATGACGGCACAGCTTAGGTAGAGCGGCGTGGCGCCACCGACGGCGAGATCGTTGACCGTGCCGCAGATTGCCAGCTTGCCGATGTCGCCGCCTGGGAAAACCAGCGGATGAATTACGTAGGAATCTGTCGTCATCGCCAGGCGGTCACCATAGGTGGCCAAATCCGACAAACGAAAACGGGCCTGATCCTCCATGGTTGCGAGGGTCTCGTTGTCGAACGCACCGACGAAGACATCTTCGATCAGGTCGCGCATCGCCTTGCCGCCGCCGCCATGGGCCATCGTGACCTTGGGAACATTCACCGTACCCAATTTGCGTCGTGGCGTTGAATTGAGCTGGATAACGTTCATGATCTGGCACCCACAACCTTGGCTCCGGCGTTCTCGGCTTCGCTCCGCTTGGCGCGGACCTTTTCCACGTCGCCGAATTGATAGTAAGCGGCACAAGCGCCTTCAGAGGACACCATCAGCGCACCGAGCGGCGTCTCCGGCGTGCAGGCCTTGCCGAACACCTTGCATTCCCAAGGCTTGATGACGCCCTTGAGGACCTCTCCGCATTGGCATGATTTCGGGTCTGCGATCTTCACGGAGCGAACGACGAATTTCTTCTCGGCGTCGTACTTCTCATAGGCCTTGCGCATGCGCACGCCGGAATGATCAATCGAGCCCAGCCCGCGCCATTCGAAGAACTCGCGCAGCTCGAAAACCCTACCGATGGCATCCAGCGCCACGGCGTTGCCAGCGCTCGGTACGACACGGGCATATTGGTTTTCCACCTCGGAGCGCCCTTCGTCGAGCTGCTTCAGAACCATCCAAAGGGACTGCAGCACATCCAGAGGCTCAAATCCGGCGACCACGATGGGCTTACCGTACTGCTTGGCAATGAAGTCGTAGGGCGCATTGCCGATCACCATGCTGACATGGCCGGGGCCCAGAAAGCCGTCGAGCTGCAACTCGGGCGAGTCCAGGATGGCCTTCACTGTGGGTATGATCGTGATGTGGTTGCAGAACAGCGAGAAGTTCTCGATTCCCTCCGCCTCTGCCCGCAACACCGTCATCGCAGTGCTCGGCATGGTGGTTTCGAAACCCAGCGCGAAGAAAACGACTTCCTTGTCCGGGTTGTCCTTGGCAAGACGCAGGGAGTCGAGCGGCGAATACACCATGCGAATGTCCGCGCCTTCGCTCTTGGCCTGCAGCAGACTCTTCTTGGAGCCGGGTACGCGCATGGCGTCGCCGAACGTCGTGAAAATGACGTTGGGCAATTCCGCCAGCTGAACGCAGTCGTCGACCCGGCCCATCGGTAAAACACAAACCGGACACCCCGGCCCATGCACCAGCTCGATCTCATCGGGCAGCATGGTCTCTATGCCATAGCGAAAAATCGCGTGCGTATGGCCGCCGCACACTTCCATGATCTGCAAGGGTCGCTTTTTTCCCTTCTGCAGCTCGACGGATAGGACGGCGATCTCTTTCAGGAGGCTTTTCGCTTTTTCCGGATCCCGGAATTCGTCGACATATTTCACGCCAATCCCCTTCTCTTCATTCGCTCGTTACGGAAGGCAGCGAACCGCGATCGTCTGCGAGCAGCGAATGCACCAAATCCCAAAGCACGTGATAGATCGTGACGTGGCATTCCTGGATTCGGTGAATGCTGTCCGTTTCCACCACCAAGCAGTGATCCAGTCCGATCTTGGCCATTTCGCCACCGCTCATTCCGGCAAGACCCATGGTCGTGAGTCCCATCTCCTTCGCCCGGACAAAAGCCTTCACCAGATTTCGGGAGTTGCCACTGGTCGACAATCCGATCAGCGTGTCTCCCGCTCTGCCTTGAGCGATGACCTGGCGGGCGTAGACGTGGTCATAGCCGACGTCGTTGGCGACAGCCGTCAGCATGGTGCGGTCGGCGCTCAGGTCGATCGCGGTCAAAGCGGGCCGCCCGGCGGTGACGGGATGCTGGAACTCCACCGCGACATGGGCGGCATCACAACTCGAGCCGCCATTGCCCATGGTGAACAGCCTGCCATCGCGCTGATAGGTACGCGCAATGGCGTGCGCCGCATCGATGACCGCTTGCGCGTTCTTGCTAAAGAAGGCGGAAATGACATCGCGGTGACGGCCGACCTTCTCGTCAAGCGCTTCCAGAAGCGCCGCGTTCATGGCGCCCGGCTCCTGCCGTCTGCCATGCAGGAAGGGATAAAGCGACTGCAGCGTAGCGTTATCGCCCATGGCTGGTTCCGATCTAGGCGGTGGCCGACATAGCGGCCAGCTCTTGTTGGATTTCACCGAGTTCATTCAGCACGCGCAGAGTCGTAGCGGCCTCGCTCTCGTCTATGCGGCTCATGGCGAAACCGACATGGACCAGAACCCAGTAACCGACGCAGTCTTCCAAGGGAGAACCGTCTTCGCTAACGCAGGCGATGTTCACCTCCCTCTGCACGCCGCTCACGTCGACCATTGCGAGCTTGCGCTCAACGTTGGTGATCCTGACAATTTGGCCCGGTATTCCCAAACACATGCCTTTGCTCCCATCGTTGAAACGTTCCGATTCAATCCGTGGCTCGTGCGGCGATCTCGCGCGCTGCGGCGATAGCGGCCTGTCCTAGCGCGAGTCCGCCATCATTGGTTGGGACTTGCGCGTGCGAGAGGCAGGTCAAGCCGCGTTCCTCGATGCGTTCCATGCAGGCCTCGAACAGCACCTTGTTCTGGAAACATCCCCCCGACAGCACGATCGTATCGATCTTCTCGGGACCAGACTGTACTGCGATGGCCGCGGCCATGTCCGCGACCGAAGCGGCAAGACCGAGATGAAACCGGGCCGAGATGACGGGCACTGGCGTTCGCGCCGCCATATCCTCCAGCAAGGCACGCCACATCGGACGCGGTTCGAGGATCCTCATGCCGCCGTGCGCCTCGTCTGCGAACGGATACCCTCCCGAGGCTGTTGCCGCCGCGAGAGCGTCGCCATCGATGAGCTCTTCGAGCTCCATCGCGGCCTGCCCTTCGAACAAAGCCAGGTCCGGGCAAAGGCCCACCGCCGCGGCGACCGCATCAAACAAGCGGCCGCAAGAGCTGGCAACGGGCACGTTGATGCCGTTGGCGAGCATGCGATCGACCACCGCGCGCGGCTTGCCGGCGAGATAGCGCGCCAGCTCCAATTCGCCGAAATCATGCACGAATGCGTCCCAGCCAAACGCTGACAGCAGCTGCGCATAGGTGTTGCGCCACGGCTCGCGAATGGCTTGGGCACCGCCGATCATCGCGACCGGCTTGAAAGCGGCGAGCCGCTCGAAGCTGCGATAATCGGCGCGCAGAAACTCCCCACCCCAGATCGTGGCGTCCGCGCCGAATCCCAGACCGTCCAGAACCACGCCCAGAACGGGAGGGGCGTCCAAGGCGCGGCCATTCTCGGCCAGCGCACTGGCGATGTGAGCATGATGGTGTTGAATCTGATGCAGCGTGCCGTCTACTGCCGTGACTCGCGTCTTGGCCAGTTTGCTCGAAAGATATTCCGGATGCAGGTCGGCGGCGAAAACACGCGGCCGGTGGCTGAAAAGATCGCCATAGAGGCGCAGGTTCTTCTGAAAATCCTCGAAGGTCGCGACATCCTCCAGATCTCCCTGGTGCTGCGAGAGAATCGCCGCGCCATTCTTGAGGAGACAGAAGGTGGATTTCAGTTCGCCGCCGAAAGCCAGCACATCGGGAGCGTCGGCAAAGCCGTCCGGCAGACTTATGGGACTGGGCGCAAAACCGCGCGCGCGGCGCAGGACCCGTGACCGGCCATGCACCAGCCGGACAACGGAGTCATCGATCCGGTTGGCGATTTCGCGATTGTGCAGCAGAACGCCGTCGGCAATATCGCCCAGCTTGGCGCAAACCTCATCGTTGTCTTTGATCTGGGGTTCGTGCGAGATGTTTCCGCTCGTCATCACCAGCGGCACGTCGAACGCCTGAAGAATCAGCTGGTGCAGCGGTGTGTAGGCCAGCATGAACCCCAAACTGGCCAGCCCGGGGGCGATGCTGCTGGGAAGCTGCTCTGGGCCGTCCGCGCGCAACAAAACGATGGGCGCGGCGGGGCTTTGCAGCAGCTCGATATCCTGTGGCGTTACACGCGCGAAGCGCCGGATCACTGCTACGTCCCGCGCCATCAGTGCGAACGGCTTGCCGAACCGACGCTTGCGCGACCGCAATCGGGCCACCGCTCCCTCATCCATGGCGTTGCAGGCGAGGTGAAAGCCGCCAAGGCCGCGAATGGCGACGATCTTGCCCGCCCGCAGCGAGCGGACAGCCGCTTCTATTGGCGCTTCCCCGGCGGGCGTACCGTCTAACGACTGGAACCACAGTTTCGGCCCACATTGCGGACAGGCGATGGGTTGGGCGTGGAAGCGCCGGTCTGCGGGATCCTGGTATTCGCTCGCACAGGCCGGGCACATCGCAAAGGGTGCCATCGTGGTGTGCGCCCTGTCATAAGGCACGCCGAGCACGATCGAAAGGCGCGGGCCGCAATGCGTGCAATTCGTGAAGGGGTAGCGGTAGCGCCGTTGCGCCGGATCAAGAATCTCGGCGCGGCAGGCCGGGCACGTCGCGGCGTCTGCGGTGACATTGGTTCGCGTTTCGCCGCCGATGCTGTCGGCAATGATAAAGTCCTCGAACGCTACGACGTCGGCGAGTGGCCGGACATCAAGCGCCTCGATATACGCCAGCGGCGGTTGGTTCGCTTTCAAGCCGCTCAGGAAGCGCGCAATGCGCGGCTCGTCGCCCGTGGTCCTGATCAGCACACCGCTACTGTCATTCAAGACCTCGCCGACCAGACCGATTTCTCGGGCCAAGCGCCAAACCATGGGGCGGAAGCCAACGCCCTGCACCGTGCCACGAACACGAATCTCGACTGATCGGAAGCCTTGCGGCGAGTCGCTCGAGACAGTGGCGGTGTTTGTGTACATGGCCCCCCGCAAAGTTTACCCGCATTTTTACTATGGGATACGCCACTCTTTCCTTGGTTACTCTGTCATTGCGCAACAACTACGAAATTCAGTCTGTGTGTGTTACCAACTGTTGCACAATTCAGAGCTGAGTGATAGTGACTATTGTACTCTGCCGCGAGTTTGCAGCGAATAATGTAGAGTTTGTCCTAACGTCATTTATTGTTTTCAGTATTCGCATGAGTATGTGAAGTTGAACCAGCAGTTCTTGTTTCCGCTAGGGGGGCTTCGAGAATGCCAGGTCTGTCGCTGCGATCCGAAACCGCCGGACGTGACATGCAATTGCCGCAGCGCAGCTCCGATCACCTCAACGGTGGTATCGATGAGGATCTTCTCGCCAGCATCACCGCGCTCAACCTTGCGACACCCGACGACGCGGATCCGTTCAAGCGAATAGGCGGCAGCCTCGCGCTTCATTGCAGCATCGATGCCGAACAGCGCCAGGTCCTCAACGTCGCTTCGATAGCCACCATGTTCCGCGGTTACGAGTCCTTGCTGGTCAACCGGGACCTGCGCGATGCTGGGCTAATCAGTTCGACAGCATCGGGAATATGCGGTGGTGTGCATGCGGCAACATCGGCTCAGTGCCTGGAAATGGCGCTCGGAATCAAGCCGCCACCGCTGGCGATCGTCGTGCGCAATCTTCTCCTGAGTTGCCAGTATCTCAACGACAATCCCATGCACCTGTTCGTGCTCTGCGGCCCTGATTACTCCGCAGAGACGGTCCAGGCGACGAATCCCGAGATCTGGCTCAAGGCGCAGACTACACTGTGCAATCATGCCGCGGTTCACGGCTTCGCGACGATCAGCGGCATCATGACGGAACTCAATCGCGCGACGGGCAAGCTATTCCTCGAAGCGCTCGACATGATGCGCGTGGCGCGCTCGGCATACGCCCTGTTGGGCGGAAAATATCCGCATTCTGAATCGATCTGCCCTGGCGGCGTGTCGCTTGCGCTGACTAAGGAGCAACTCGATGCCTTTTTGCGCAAACTCGAACCTTTCATCGACTATGCCAAGCGCTGCGCCGCCATCTGGGACGATGTTTTCGATTTTTTCTACGCCTGCAACCCGGCGTTTTACGATCTCGGTCGAGCACCGGCGAACTTGATCGACTTCGGCCAGTGGGATCACGAAGAGTATTACGATGCCACCTATGACAATTGTGATCTCTGGGGTGAGAAACGCTGGTCGACCCCAGGCGCGGTGATCGGCGGAAAGCTGATGACAACCCGCCTGTCGGACCTCAACTGCGGCATCGAGGAGTTCGTCGACAGTTCGTTCTACGACCCGTGGGAGGGATACCCGCATCACGAGGATCCCTCCGGCAATTCCTTGAGCCAACACCATCCGTGGAACAAGACGATTTTCCGCAACCCGGCGAAACATTCGGACTCGCAGCGCTACAGCTGGGCCACCACGACAACGTGGAATAACAATGTGTTCGAGGTAGGCGCCTATGCGCGCCTCTACATCTCCGCCTTGGCTCAGAAGATTCCGCATAGTGAATATGTCCAATCGACTGGCCGCAGTTTGGTGTTCCACGTTCCAGCGGGCGAACAACCGGCCAGCCGCTTGGAATGGCATGTGCCGCAAATCTGGAATGCCTTCGAGCGCAACCGGGCACGTGCTTACATGGTAGCATTCAACCTGATGGTCACGCTGGAAAACTACCGGCGCGCCAAGGATCTGCTGGAGCGCGGCGAGCGCGAGCTGGTGACGTCATTGGAGATTCCAACCGGCGGCCGGCGTTTTGGCGTCGGCTTCGGCGGTGCCGGTCGAGGGTTGCTGGCGCATTGGGTGGTCCTTGCGGGAGCACAGATTGAGAATTACCAGATCTCCGTACCATCACGCATCAACGCCGGCCCGCGAACACCTTGGGGCGAACTGGGCGCCTGCGAACGCGCTTTGCTTAACACGCCCATTGTCGAATCGAACTGGACGACACCGGCTGATTTTCATGGAATTGATCTTGTGCGGGCAATTCAGAGCTTTGATCCCTGCATGTCCTGTAACCTGCACATGATCTTCATAGGCACGGATTTCACTTCAACCAAAGTGGTGAACACTGACGGAGTAATTTGATCAGCGCCTCTCTGGGAAGTCGAAACGTGCATCTTGGCTCTAGATGGAGATGACCATGTCAAACAAGGCTATCGCACTGCTGCAAAAGCTCCTCGCCTCCCGTACCGAGGCCGCAGGCGCCCATTGCAAGAAATAACGCGTTCGTCATCCGCCGGCCGCTGAGCGGCCGAACGGGTGCTTTTGCGGAAAACCGCCATTGAAAGGCCGGTCGTGCACCGGTCGGCCTTCCTTTGGTGCGCTGTAACGCGAGAGGAAACGGAAAGCGTGGAAAGACTGCACACCAGCATGCGCTCTGTTTCGCCGCAAGACACGCTGCTCCATGCCAAGGCCTGGGCGGCCATGGCTCGCATTGATGCGGTCAGCGATATCACGGGGTTGGATGTTCTCGGTGTCCCAGTGTTCGTCAGCGAACGACACCGTTCGGCCACCGACCCTTACACCTATGGCAAGGGCCGCGTTCCGATCGAGTCGGAAGTTGGCGCTTACATGGAAGCCATCGAAACGCATTTCGCCGAGCCGAGTGTTGGGCTGGTTCAGACCAAGTGGGGAACGCCGTTCGACTTGCCGGATGCCGGAGGCTGTGGCGATCCCGTCGCAGACTTGGCGCCTAAACTCGGCTGCGTTGCTGCACCTGATCAGAATTTTCTGCTTGCACGCGCGCAGGATGTGGAAAGCGGTACCGAAGTCTGGCTACCTGCCGAACTGGTGTTCCATCCGGCGCCGGATGTCGGCCCCTCGCTGTTCGGAGCCTCCAGCAACGGGCTCGCTTCGGGTAACTCCGTGCTGGAGGCCAGCATCCATGCACTATACGAGCTGATCGAACGCGACATCTGGTCGATCGAGTTCGTTCGCGGCGCGTCGGTCCGGGTCCTGGGCGACAGCCTGCCGCGCGAGATCGCTGAGATCGTCGCGAGGGCTGCCCGCAACGGACTGCGGCTGGTTATCCGCCATGTCCCTAACGACTATGCCGTGCCGTTTTTTGCCGCCTATCTATTCGATCAGAACAACGCCGATTGCCGCTTTTTCAACGGCGGCTGGGGCTGTCATCATGATCGCCGCATTGCGCTCATGCGTGCGGTCACAGAAGTTGCCCAGAGCCGATTGGCCTTCTTACATGGCGGCCGCAAACTGGAAAATGCCTCTTCCGACGGCGCCGATGGCGTGCGGCAGGAAATTGCCAAGGTTTGCCGCAAGACGCCGGCAATTGGCTTCGCAGACATTCCCGAACAGGCTGTGGCGCAGCCACTCGACGCACAATGGAATGCGGCAGTGAGCTGTTTGCGGCGCGTCATCGGCCGGCCGATCTATCGGGTGGTTTATACGCCTGCCAACGGGCCGTTGCATGTCGTGCGGCTGGTGGTACCGCTGCTCGAGCACTTCACCCGATCGACGATGCGGATCGGGCCCAGGATGCAGGCGGAGCTGGAATATCAAGCTGGCAGAGTAGAGGAAGTGGCGTAACGCGTGCCGTCGTCAAGACGGCTGTTGCTTTTGTTGGACGACCTAAATTCGGCAAAACCAAGCGGGGGGGAATCCCATGCACCGTTCTTCTTTGTTCAGAACTTTCCTTGTCGTTATGGCAGTGGCGGTCATGGCCCTGCTTGTGACAGCGCCCAGCATGGCTGCCCCGGCCAATCCATGTGCCGTTCCGGTTGATGTCAACCGCTACGGCATGAAGCCGTTCCAGAACCCACCGGTGATCTCGTCGGTCGGCGGCGTTCTCACCGCCACGCTCGATATCCGTTACACCAATCCTGCCACCACGATGATCGGCGAATGCCACCTCAAGCTGCGCAGCTACGGCGGCACGCTGGTGGGACCGACGCTGCGCGTCAAACCAGGCGACGTCATGAAGATCGTCGTAAAGAACAGCCTGCCGCCCGTGCCCTGCAAACCGGAAGAGAGCATGGCGATGGGCCATATGGCGATGTCGTCCGATGTCTATAACTGGACCAATCTGCACACCCATGGCCTGCATCTCTCGCCTGGCGATAATCCCAATGGCACCCATAGCGACAACGTCTTCATCAATATCTGCCCTGGAACGAGCGCGAGATACGAGATTCACATCCCCAAGGACCAACCGCCCGGGACCTCGTGGTATCACGCCCATCTGCATGGCTCGACCGCATTGCAGGTGTCCAGCAGCATGGAAGGCGCCATCATCGTGGAAGGCGGCCTGGACAACGTTCCGCAGATCAAGGCGGCCAAGGACCAGATATTCGCTCTGCAGCAGATCTCCTATGACAGCAAGGGCGAGATCGAAAACGCGGCCGACATGTACGACAACTGGGAACAGACCGGCAGCCGCACGATGGTGAACGGTCAGTTGGTCCCCAAGATCGAGATGCGGCCGGGCGAAGTGCAGCGCTGGCGTTTTATCGACGGCGGCGTGAGCGAGTCCCTTTACCTGCAGGTGGCGGGCATGGCCCTCAACGAAATTGCCACCGACGGCAATGCCCTGGGGCGCATAGACGTCTGGCGGACTCCGCTGGAACTCGAACCGGGCTATCGCAGCGACGTCCTGTTCAAAGCACCGCTCCGGCCGGGCCGCTATTACCTTACCAGCGGCGCCGTCTCGGTTAAACTCAGTCTGTTGCACCTTGCAGCACCTGGTGAGGCGGCCGTGGTGCACAAGGCGACACCTGCCACGACTGTCGCCGTCATCGACGTAACAGGGCCTGTCAACGACATGCCGTTGCCGACGAGCGCAGAGTTGGCGCCCTATCAGCCCTTTAAGCCGATCACAAACGCCGAGTTAAACGGCGCCCCTCAGAAAATGAGCTTCGCACTGGAGGAGGCCGATTGCAGCGGCCCGGGCCCCTGCAAGCCCTGCCCGCCGGGCCAAGAATGCGACTACCAGTACATGGTTGATATGTACAGCTATCCTAAGGGACCTACACGCTTCCTCAAGCTCAACACCGCCTCGGAATGGACGCTTGAAGTGGCGTCAACGTCGGCCGGCCAAGCGCATCCGTTCCACATCCACGTCAATCCGTTCCAGATGGTTCGCAAAGGGCCGACCGGCGCCGACGAAACGGTATGGAAGGACACACTGATGGTGCGCGAGGGGGCTCCGCTGAAATACCGCGTGGTCCGCAGCCGCTATGTCGATTTCACCGGCGCCTTCGTCCTGCACTGCCACATCCTGCCACATGAGGATTCCGGCATGATGCAAAAGGTCGAGATCGTGAAATAGACGGCGCAGCGGATTGGGCAAAAGATAGGAGATAGGGTCGGTTGACAGTCTGGCCAGCTGTGCAGGACTAAATGCAGACGCGCGTTGCCGACAGTGCATTGGGGCAGCACATAAGCGATCTTCGAGTCCGAAAACTATAATGCTTTCATGACGCCCTCCGCGTTCCGGCACTCTCGGCATAGCTGGTATTTTCCAGCTCGCCGTGGTTCCGAAAAGGGGGATTAGGCCAATTTTGAAATCGGCACTTCAAAAATATCGCCGATCAAACCGCAAAAACACTTTGTTTGACGTTTCGCACCTCAAACGGAGACACCGCATCGCACCCAACGCAATCAGAACAGCAAAGGCGAATGACGTCGATTGTAGACGCATGATCTTTGTTCTGCTGGTTCGAGCCGTCTGACGGTATTTGGTTTATGACATGATCGGAGCGCAACACTTACGCAGCTCAATCGCGTCTCAAGAACAGACCATCCAACGGCGCCGCCATAGATAACGCCTTGCAAGCTTCAGCTAACGACACAATCACGGCACGATTGAGCTGGGTTTGCGAATACGCTTTTCCGACTGTCGATGCTTATTGAAAATCATCGGAACAGGTCTCGGTGTAGACGACCTAGCGGAAATTGCCCCTACGAGCGCTTTATCTTTGTTTCGCAGTGTTTGTTGAAAGTCCGCAGCAAAATCTGAAGTATTTGTGCAGAAACTTTCCATTGCCGACATCCCACCGTAGCAATTGGCTTGCATGTTATACCCTATAGTGTGTTATACCTATGATTGAAAAGTGGGTCTATGAACGCATGGCGTTTCATAGGGGAGTGAGTGTCGCTCGGTAAACCGGGCTGGCGCGCGTGGGTTGGGTCACCGGCCGAATTGGCCGGGTTTCGGTTTCTTATCGCTGAATTACTCACTGGTGTGCGCATCGCGCGCACCTAGGGGAAACGCATGCTTGCGCACGCTTTAACCGTCGTCGCGAATGAGCTGGAGAAGCACCTCAGCGATATCTATGGCGCGCCGGCTGTGGCGCCTCAGGTTCGGCTCGGAAATATCGCCGAGGGCGTAGGCAGCGGTGCCGGCAACCCCGGTGCGGTGCCGCGCGAAGTGCTCGGCTTTTCCATGGTGAATATTCGCGAAGAAAAATCGCTGAAGAACGTACCGACCTATGTACGCAACGACGCTGCGCTGCGGGTGCTGTACCAGAATCCACCGGTTTTTCTGAACTTCCATATCCTTGTCGTCGCTACCCATGCGAGCTACACGAATGCGTTGTTGGTACTCTCGCGCGCCATCAAATTTTTTCAATTCGCCAATGTATTCGACCAGGATTCGGTGTCGCCGGAGTCGTTGACGACCAATGCCCCGACCAATCCTCTCGATCAGCTCGCGACCTTCAAACTGATTTTCGACATTTATTCGCCGACCATGGAGGAGGTGAACCACCTCTGGGGCACACTGGGCGGTAAACAATACCCCTTCGCATTGTATACGCTGCGTCTGCTCGAACTGACCTTCAAGGCCACCCAGGCTGAGGCCGGACTTATCACCGAAGTGGTCACCGACACCTATTTAAAAAACGCAACGAGTGGCTAACATGGCGGAACGCGCAAACACACAATATACGCGCCTATTCGAGGTTCGCCTGCTCCATCATTATTGGCTCGACGACGGCACCACCCAATTTGATGCTCTTGCCGCGGACGTACAAGCCAACCGTCTTCTCCTTTATAACATGCAGCCCTTCTTTAGCGTCTCGCCAACGCCGTCGACACAGAGACAACTCGATGGCTTGCGCTGCATCTTCAAGACCACAGGGGCCGGCTTCATTGTGGCTGCGCCGAGCGGCACCACCATAGCCGCCACAACGCAGTTCGCTTTCATGATCTGCGTCAGCGATGGACAGTTCTTCGACTATACGGCCATGGGTTTTCGCGCCCCGGCAATCTATGAGGCTTTCGATCCCTCCGATCATTCGCCGAGCCGGATCGTTTATAGATATAAAGAGAACGTTCCCCTCCTATCCAACCTCACCGGTGCATCGCGGACCAGCGGGCCGACGAAGACCCTTTTTTTATCGCAAGATTATCCTGCCCCCAGTGCCAGCGATCGGGTCGAGGCGCTTGTTCTATCGGGTGCCGCGCTGCTGCAGCTGACGAGCGACAACCCCGCAGCCACGACGCAGTCTCTGGGTGTGGCGGCCGCTCTTCCCGTTCATGTCAATCAGGGTGACGCGCCGCCGATCACGCCACCGGCCGGGGTTACTGGCGCGCCCGCGCGTGGCGTATCATTGACAGACGATGTACCCGACAACGTGTTTGCGTTGATCACTCTGACGGCGGTGCGCGGCGACGACGATAGCTTTAGTTTCGTTGATGGCATGGGCGCGCCGAAAGTGCCCCCGCCCGTCTATCAGGTGCGCTTCAAAAACCGCTCGACGCTGTGGAGCTATCTCGACAAGCAAACCGGGGCCGTCAACGCCACCGAAGCGGCGCCGCTGCCGCTGACCTTTTTCGGCAATGCCGGCACAAAGCAGAAGCCGTCACGCGGAATCGTCAAGGCGCAGCAAAGCGGGGCCAAGATCACCCAGCTCATATCGGAGATTTACGTTTAGGAGATCCGCCTCAATCGCTGAAAGGGGAAGCTCATGGCTTATAACGTACCTGGTGTCTACGTCGAAGAAATTTCCACGCTCCCACCCTCGGTAGCCGCAGTCGAGACGGCCATTCCGGCCTTCATCGGCTACACTGCGTTCGCCAAGGAAACGACCGATGGCGATTTGATCCTTGTGCCTATACGCATCACGTCGATGGTGGATTACACCACCTATTTCGGCTCCGCCGACCCGGAGACCAAGATCGCGGTCACGATCGCGGCAGGCAGCGACGGCGTTGTCCGCGGCGGTGCCACGCTCGCGGACGGCGATCGCTCCGTCCACCTTATGTATTACGCGCTGCAGCTCTTCTTCGCCAATGGCGGCGGCCCCTGCTATATCGTGTCGGTAGGGACCTACAAGGCGCTCGACGTCAATGACCTCGAGAACGGCCTGACAGAGATTGGCAAGGAAGACGAGCCGACGCTGCTCATCTTCCCCGAAGCGCAGAATCTTTCGATTGGCGATTATGCGACGTTGCATACCGCGGCGCTGGCCCAGTGCGCGGCACTGCAGAATCGCTTCGTGATTATGGATCTGCACGGCGATACGGTCTCGCTGGCCACGCCAAACGTGCCAGCCGGCAAGACGATTCTCGACGCGGCGAAGAATTTCCGCAACGCCAATATCGGAACCGCGGACGACGTCAAATATGGTGCGGTCTACGCCCCCAACCTCGAGACCACGATCGACTTCGTCTATACGGAATCGGCGACCGAGGTAACCGTCGGCGGCACCACCAAAACCATGGACAAGTATCTGACGGACACGCCGCCGGACGGCGCATCCTACCAGTTGGCCAAGGCCGCCATCAAAGACCTGTCATGCAAGCTACCGCCCGCGGGGGCCATTGCGGGCATTTGTGCGGCGGTCGACAATTCCCGTGGCGTGTGGAAGGCGCCCGCGAATGTGAACATCGCGACGGTGATCCAGCCTACAATTCAGATTACCAACAGCGACCAGGATACGCTTAACGTCGATACCGTGGCCGGCAAGTCGATCAATGCCATCCGCGCTTTCACGGGTTTGGGCACGTTGGTGTGGGGAGCGCGCACACTCGCTGGCAACGACAATGAGTGGCGCTATGTCAACGTCCGACGCTTCTGCATCTTCGCCGAAGAATCCATCCGCAGAGCCACTCGCCAGTTCGTCTTCGAACCGAATGATGCCAATACCTGGGTCAAGGTCCAGGGCATGATCGAGAACTTCCTCACCACGCAGTGGCGCCAAGGCGCCCTAATGGGGACGAAGGCCGCTGACGCCTTCTCGGTTTCAGTCGGCCTCGGTAGCACGATGTCCGCGCTCGACGTTCTCGAAGGACGCATGATCGTGGTCGTGGCTCTCTGCCCCGTCCGTCCGGCCGAGTTCATCGTTCTGCGCTTCGTCCAAACAATGCCCGTGTCGTGACCGGCTGTAAGAGGAGCTAAACCATGAGCCAACCTTATCCCCTGCCGCGTTTCCACTTCCAGGTCGACTGGGGTGGCAAAAAAATCAGTTTCACCGAGGTCACCGGTCTCGTCATCGAGCGGGAAAAGATCGAGTACAGGCACAGTGACAGCAAAGACTTCCACAAAATTGCCCAACCGGGATTGCAGAAAGTCGGCAATGTCGTGTTCAAACGCGGCAAGTTCGAGAACGATTTGGACTTCAACACATGGTTCGACGAAGTCGCGGACGAACGCGCCACCAAGCGACGGGACGTCATTGTCCGGCTGCTCAACGAAAAGCATCAGCCCGTCGCGGCTTGGAAGATTGCGCGCTGTTTCCCTGTAAAGGTCACGGCACCCGATCTCAAATCCGATGCCAACGAAATCGCGGTGGAGAGTATCGAAGTCGCGCATGAGGGGTTGACCCATATCGACGTGTGACGGTTATGGCTGACTACTATCCGCCCTGGGGCTTCTACTACAAGGTCGAGTTCATGCTCGGCGGCGGGCCTGCGCCCACCAACGATGCACGATTTCAAACCGTCTCCGGGCTCTCGGTCGAATATGATTATGAGAGCTTCAAAGAGGGTGGCGAGAACCGGTTCGAACACAAGCTGCCAATCCGCACCAAGTATGCCGACATGGTACTCAAGCGCGGCATGTTGATGGGCTCGGCGGTACTCGATTGGTTCACGGCCGCGTTCCGCGATCGCCAATTCAGTGCGGCCGACGTCAATGTGATCCTGATGAATGAAAAGGGTGACCCGCTGCGCACTTGGAACGTGGCCCATGCCATACCGAAGAAGTGGCTGGTCAGCGACTTCAACGCCAATGAGAGCAGCGTGGTGGTGGAGACCATGGAACTAACCTATCGCTATTTCAGCCTGCAGGATTCGACCTGAGGCGGGATTTGTTACCGCAACCTTTAAATGCCGAGTGAAACCATGCCGATCGAGATCAAAGAACTGCACATACGTGTCTCGGTCTCGGGCAAATCACCGGAGCCCGCAAAATCCGCGCGTCCTGCAAACGGCAAAGCCGAAGATCATGACGGCCATGACGGAGGCACGGAAGACATCGTGGCGGAGTGCGTCGAGCAGGTGCTTCACATCCTGGAAGCGAGGAAGGAACGCTGATGGCTCCGCCAGGGAAACACGGCAAGATGCTTATCCTCGCCTTCGCTGACTCGAAAGCGGCGGAAAGTGGCGGCGTTGCGGAGGCCGACGACTCCTACGAGGCGCTTATCAATCCCGAGACCTATACGCTCAGTTACAAACTCAAATTCTCCAAAGGCGGCCAGGGCCAAGGCACCAGCGGCAAGCAGCTCAAATACGAATATACCGAGCCGGCCGAGATGTCGTTCGAGTTCCTGTTCGACAACACCGGCATCATTGACGGAGAAGCGAGGGACTCGATCGCAGATGATCTGCAGCGCTTCAAGCAGGTTCTCATTGATTACCAGGGTGATTCGCACGAGCCTCGACACTTCAAACTCGTCTGGGGCGAGAACTCGATCTTCAAGGGCCGCGTCACCGAACTCGACATTACCTACAAGCTGTTCAACGCCGATGGCACACCCATCCGCGCCACGGCCAAGGTCAACTTCAAGAGCAGCATCGAAGAGGAAAAGCGCGCCGCCAAGGAAGACAAGCAATCGCCCGACTTAACGCAGCTGCGCATGGTCAAGCTCGGCGATACGCTGCCACAGCTCTGTTACGAGATCTATGGCGATCCGCGTCACTATCTGCAGGTCGCGGATCGTAATAGCCTGTCCAACTTCCGCATCCTGACCCCAGGAACGACTCTCAAATTTCCGCCGATTGCGAAGACCACTGCGACCGGTGCCAGCACGGGCAGCACGCCGTGACCGACGCTTCGACCATACCGACGCCCGCTACACCGGACGTCTGCACCATGGTGATCCTGGTCGGTGGCCAGCCCATTCCCGACACGTTTCATGTCCAATCCGTAACGGTCAACCGCGAGATCAACCGGATTCCATCGGCATCCTTGCAGCTCGATGATGGCGAGGCGGCGAAAGCAACCTTCCCGGCAAGCGATTCCAGCGCCTTTCTTCCTGGAACGCCGATCGAGATTCAGTTCGGTTATCGCTCGCAGAACCAGACTGTGTTCAAGGGCAGCATCGTCCGGCAACACCTTAAGGTCCGCAAAAGTGGTGGCGCCTTGAGCGTCGATTGCTATGCCGATGCGGTGAAGGCTACCGCGGCGCGCAAAAGCAAGTACTACATCGACATGAAGGACAGCGACATCATGGAGCAGGTCCTGGATGGACATGCCTTACCCAAGGATGTCGAAGCAACGACGCCGGATCTCAAGGAAGTCGTGCAGTACGATTGCACGGATTGGGACTTTTTGCTCTGCCGTGCCGAAGCCAACGGCCAAGTCGTGATCGTGGGAGACGACAAGGTCACCATCGCCAAGCCCCAGATGGGTGGATCGCCCGCGCTGCAACTGACCTATGGCGCGACCGTGCTTGAGCTGGACGTCGAAATGGACGCGCGCTGGCAAAGCAAGGGCATCACTGCGGTGAGCTGGAAAGCTGCCGATCAGACTACCGTCAGCGCCGACGCTGCCGAACCGACAACCCCGGCAGCCGGCAACGTCGCGGCGGCCGATCTGGCCAAAGTCCTCGGTGACGATACCGACGAGATTATGCATGGCGGCGGTATCGACGAGCCACAGCTTCAAGCCTGGGCGGACGCGCGTCTTCTGCGCATGCGTTTGGCCAGGCTGCGCGGACGCGCACGCTGTCAAGGCTTTGCCGGCATCCTTCCGGGCAGCATCGTCCAGATCAACGGCATCGGCGATCGTTTCGCGGGTAAACTGTATGTCTCCGGCGTTCGCCAGAGCGTCTCCGGCGGCAATTGGGAGACGGATGTGCAGTTCGGGCTTACCCCTGACCACTTCGCAGCGACGTACAACCTACGCCCCCTGCCCGCTTCGGGCCTTTTGCCGGCCGTCGACGGGCTTCAGATTGGCGTGGTGACGCAATTGGAAAACGATCCCGATGGCGAGGATCGCATCAAATGCCGCCTGCCGCTGGTCTCGACTAATGACGACGGAACATGGGCGCGCCTTGCCACCCTGGATGCGGGCAAGAACCGGGGCACGTATTTCCGGCCCGAAATTGGAGATGAGGTCATCGTCGGCTTTCTCGGCAACGATCCGCGTTATCCCGTGATCCTCGGGCAATGCAACAGCAGTGCGAAGCCGTCACCACAACCCGCCCAGGACAGCAACAATCTCAAGGGCTATGCCAGCCGTGAAAAATTGATCCTGAGCTTCGACGACGACAAGAAGATCGTCAGCTTGGAAACACCGGCCGGCAACAAAATCACGCTTTCCGAGGATACCCAGGGAATCGTGCTGCAGGATCAGAACAACAACAAGATCACACTCGACTCCAGCGGTATCACGATTGAAAGCGCCAAAGACCTGACCTTCAAGGCGACCAAGGATATGAAGCTGTCGGGGATCAACACCGAATTGAGTGCGCAGAGTTCGTTTAAGGCATCCGGAACGGGCACGGCCGAGCTATCCGGCGCCCAGACCAAGATCAGCGGTGACGCCATGACCGTCATCAAGGGTGGAATGGTGCAGATCAACTGAGGCTGGATTGGGAAAGAGTAGAGAGAATCTGGGGGAGAACACATGTCGTTTGCCGCACGCGTCTCAGACTTGATCGTCAGCACGGCGACGTTGGGCGTCCCCACCCCCATCATACCGCCAGGCGCGCCGACTGTTCTGATCGGTGGACTGCCAGCAGCCCGACTCGGCGATAGTTGCGGCGCCGACGCCATCGTCATGGGCTCGATGACCGTCATGATCGGCGGGCTTCCGGCCGCGCGCATCGGCGATCCCACTGCTGGTGGCGGCACCGTCGTGGGTATCGGCGCACCAACCGTGTTGATAGGGGGCTGAGCGATGGCTACGGATTTCCTCGGGCGTGGCTGGTCGTTTCCCCCGGACTTCACCGGTCCCCTCACTGGCGTGGCCATGCTGGAGGATGACCTCGATGTCGCATCGAGCCTGCAGGTCCTGCTCTCTACGACACCGGGCGAACGCGTCATGCAGCCCTTGTACGGCTGCAATCTCAGCGAGCTTGTGTTTGAGTCTCTCGACACGCGGATGAAAACGCTGATGGCCGACAAGGTGGAATCGGCGATCCTTTATTTCGAGGCCCGTGTGAAATTGGAGAGCGTAACGCTCGACGATAGCAGAATCCTAGACGGCATCATTCTCATCCAAGTGAATTACACCGTCAAATCCACCAATTCGCGATTTAATTTCGTCTATCCCTACTACATCCAAGAGGGCACCGACATCAATTTGACGACCACGATCAACCTGATGCCAGACAACAGTTAAGGCGCGATATGGCCGACGATTGCTCGCAAAATATCGATCCTTTGAAACTCGTGCGCGAAGGCACGAGCCAAGACAGCCGCGTTCCTGCGGCCCTCGATCCCGCCTCGGCGCCGGCCAATGCGCGCTCCGTGGCGCACAATGTGGAGTTCGCGCAGGCTTATGCGCGGTTCCTCAAACACTACGATGCCACCCATCCCTTGCCGGGCGATTGGTCGGATTATTTCGGCAGCGATGTCGCGGTACCGCTGGCGATCGCCGCGATTGAAGATGTCGATGTTTACAAGACGGCGGTGCGGTCCTGGTTCGATTTTCTCAACGATATGGACAACGCCACGCAAGCCTCGGCGCTCAAGGATCGTCTCGGCTATCTCTTCGCGGTCATCGGCTCGCTGGCACAAGCTTTCGATGATCTGCAAAGTTTACCCGATACGATCGCGCTGCGGGGAACCTTACAAAATCTCGTCAAGACGCAGCTCCAGCCGGCCTTTGCGCGTCTCATCGGTTATTACCAAGGCGGCGTGAGCATTGGCGTCGTCAATGCCGTCGCACCCCTCCCCGCCATGCAAATTTTCCGTCGCCCAGTCACAAGCTTCCATGCCGTTCTAAATGCGGAATTGTCGGCGGATTGGAGGACGACCCAAGGAGAAACGTGGCATGATTTTGTCACGAGTATCTCCGCTGATACGACTGTCTATGGCGCCGGAGGTGCGCCCGATCCCTTCACGCAAATCAATCATTGTTCGACGCACACTCTGTTTCGATCCGTCTTCGACCAATTCCTCAAGACCCTCATGCGCGTTGTCAGCGAGGCCCAAGGCGCGCTGGCGGGAACGCTGAACAATTACACGGGGCATGCGCCCCATTATGCGCTCTATCTCGCCTTTCTGGAGTTGATGGAATATGCCCGTACGGCCGGCAACCAACTGACGCAGAGGCATCTCGATTTCTATTATCGCACCATTCTGGGGCTGAAAGAAAAGCCAGCACAGCCAGGCTATGTGCATCTCCTGGCCGAACTTGCCAAACAGACTAGAGCTTACGATTTCGCACCCGGTCAACTGTTTAAGGCCGGCAAAGACTCCACCGGCAAAGACGCTTTCTTCGCCAACACGGTCGATTTCGTCGCCAACAAAGCTGCCGTCACGAGTCTGATGAGCGTTTACCGCCATGGCGCCGAGCCGGTTGCGTCCAGCACCAACGATAATGGCCGTATCTTCGCCTCCCCTTTCGCCAATTCCGACGATGGTCTGGGCACAAAGCTGACGTCTGCGGATCAATCCTGGCAGCCCTTTTTCAACAAAGTCTATGTCGACGGCGCCTTATCCGAGATCAAGATGCCACAAGCTGAAGTCGGCTTTGCCATCGCCTCGCACTATTTTCTCGTGGCCGAGGGATCAAGGCGCTTTTCCATCTCGCTCCTGTCGGCCGCCGCACTGCCGTGGTCTCACCACCATAACTTGATCGGGCAAATCGATTGTTTCGTCACCACCGCCAAAGGCTGGCTCAATAAGACGGCTCACGCCTTCAGACCCATAGGCAGCAAGGAGCTTGAGCTTATCGTCGAATTGAGCGGGGCGGATGACGCCGTGGTGCCCTATAATCCCAAGCTCCACGGCTACAATTTCGCCACCGACCGGCCCATGCTGCGTGTTGCTCTGCGGCAGGATAGTAGCCACATCTACGCCTATCCGGATCTGGCCGATATCAAGATCGTGGGGCTTGCTCTTCGCGTCGGCGTCAACAACGCAAAGACGCTCACTGTGGCGAATGACTTCGGACCGATTGACGTTTCCAAGCCGTTCCAGCCTTTTGGCTCCTCGCCGATTACGGGGAGTAGCCTCATCATCGGCGCCACGGAGATCTTCCAGAAAAAGCTTGCGGATGCATCGATCGCCATCAAATGGCAGGTTCCGCCTGCGGTCTATCCGGCGACCGGCAGCATCCCAACGGCCAATATCGATTGCCTAAATGCCGGATCTTGGACCCCATCAGACACAGCCGACGTCTCGATCGCCCCCCCTAGCGGTTCCGACACTACGATATTCAGCGCCGACCTCAATGGCGCCGTGCTCGACCAGCCGGATTATGATCCCAACGAACCCTATACCACCCAGGCGCGGCAAGGCTTCGTCCGGCTAAGCCTGAACGGCGATATCGGTCAGGACAAATATCGAAGCGCGCTGATTGCCTTTCTGTCCCAAACGAGCACGACCAACCCAGGCGGCACGCCCCCCCAAGGCCCGATTGCCGCCGCATTGACGATGAACTACACGGCCAGCACAACACTGACCCTCAGCACCACATCGCAAGCCACATTCACGAACCGTTCCGTGCAATTCTTTCATATGGGACCGTTCGGAACAGCCGAGCGCCATCCCACTCTCGACGGTGGCAATGCCGTATCGCTGTTACCGCAATTCTCCTTCATGCGCAGCGGCACAGCGCTTCCGAGCGAAGCGGAATTCTACATCGGCATTTCCGGTCTTCTGCCGCCGCAAAACCTATCGTTGCTGCTTCAAGTTTCCGATGGTACCGCCAATCCGCTGGCGCCAAAGCCCGTTCCGCACATCGACTGGTGCTATCTGAAGGCCAATCAATGGGCGCCATTCCCGGCAAACGCCGTGACGGACGCGACAGGGGAGATTCTCTATTCCGGACGCATTACTTTTGCCGTGCCGGCTGAAGCGACACAGGACAACACGCTGCTCCCATCGGGCATGATTTGGATTCGCGCCGCGGTGTCGCAAGACAGCGACGCCGTTTGCCGCCTGCAACTTGTGGCGTCCCAAGCGATGGAGGCCGTGTTTTCGGATCAGGGTAACGCGCCGGATTTTTCGACGACCACGGTGCCGCCAGGAACCATCACCAAGCTGGCGACCCCCGACTCTGCGGTCAAAGGCATCAGCCAACCCTATCCCTCCTTTGGAGGACGTGGGGCCGAGCCGCCACAAGATTTCTACCGGCGCATCAGCGAAAGGCTGCGCCACAAAAACCGCGCCATCACTCTGTGGGACTACGAGCACATGATCCTGGAGGAGTTCCCGCAGATCTATAAGGTCAAATGCTTAAACCATACGCAGTACGAACCGGCCGATAGCGGCGGCTCGACCAGCCCGTGCAGCGGCGGCATCTATCGCGAGCTTGCGCCGGGTCACGTCACCCTCATTACTTTACCGAACCTGCATTCGCAGCAGCAGCTCGATCCGCTCAAGCCCTATACAAGTCTTGGTTTGTTGACGGAAGTCCAGACCTTCCTCCAGCAACACGTCAGCGGTCAGGTCCAATTGCATGTCAAAAATCCGCAATTCGAAGAGGTGAGACTTTCCTTTTCGTTGAAGCTGCATGAAGGATATGACCAGTCCTACTACACGACGCAGCTGCAACAGGCGATCACCCGGTTCCTCTCACCTTGGGCCTTCAGCAACACAGGCGCCCCGTCCTTTGACGGCAAGATTTACAAATCCGTACTGATCAACTTCGTCGAGCAGCAGCCTTATGTCGATTACGTCACCGACTTCAAGCTGTTTCAGGATATTCCGTGTCAGGCGCCAGGAACGATTGACCTCGATGAGGTGAGTGGTTCGAAGGCCGTGTCCATTCTGGTATCGGCCCCCGCCAGCAAACATGTCATTTGGATGATCGATGCGGCAGCGAATGCGACGCTTGCCGAAAGCTGCGGGTGCGAAGCATGACCGCAATGCTGCCACCGTTGGTAAAAGATCTCGTCCTCGATCCGTCGCAGGACTTCTACACTTTGCGGCGGAAAGGCATTGGTTTCATCCAAAACGCTGGAAGCGATCAATGGACTGATTACAACATCCATGATCCCGGCATCACAATCCTGGAGGCGCTCTGTTTCGCCATTACCGATCTGGGTTATCGCACGGGCTGGAAAATCCAAGACATCTTGATGCCGAAAACTCCGTCGGCCGATCCCAACCAGCCCTATCCCAATCAGACATTCTTCACGGCGCGCCAGATCCTCACGGTCAACCCGACCACACCCAACGATTTCCGTCGTGTACTGATCGATCTTCCCGCCGTGCGGGATGCTTGGATTATTCCGAAGCAATGCGCCTGCGGGGTGAGCTACTGGGCCTATTGCGATCTTACGGACCAACTCGTCCTGCGCTATGGCGAGCCTGTCAGTCCGCCGAATCCCGCCAACGAGGTCTGGGCTCTTGGCCTATATGACGTCTTGCTCGAACTGGAGGAGGACCCCGCACTCGGCGACCTGAACGATCGGATGATCGCCTATAACGCCACCTATTACGACACGGATGGCGCCCACCCGATCATTATGGAACTACGCTTCCCCGACGTCTCACTGCTTGAGCGCGAACAATGGAAATTATTTCTGCGTAGCGACGCGGTCTTCGCCGATGCCAGCGCCTTCACGATTGATCTGACCCGTCTCGGCGCGACCAAGACCTATGACCTGTTCAGTCTTGCAACGGCGGACTTGCAGAACGCTTATATCCGCACCCAATGGGGCAACATCTTCTACCTGAGCTTCAAGATTACGGTGAAAAGCTCGGGAGAGACCATTGCCATAGAAAATGCCGCCTTGCGCGTCTTCGCCGACACGGCCGTTCGTAACGCGGTCAGCGCAGAGGCTTGGCGTACCCTGTTCACCGGCACCGATGGCAACAGTTTCATCGTCCGCTATCACGCCAAAGCCAAAGCCACACACATCGCTGTGGCGAGCGCGAAAACGGCGCTGCAGCAATACCGCAATCTGGACGAGGACTACTGCCTGATCACGTGTGTCGGCATAGAGGATGTTGCTGTCTGTGCCGACATCGAGGTGAGGCCCGACGCCGACATCGAACAGGTCCAAGCCGAAATTTGGTTTGCCATCGAGCAGTATATGAGCCCACCAATTCCGTTCCGCACGCTACAGGAGTTGCAGAGCCAAAACGTCCCTGTGGAACAAATCTTCGAGGGACCTGAGCTCGCCAACGGCTTCATCCAGGATGCCGATCTCGATACAGCCAAGCTAAAAGCCATGTTGTACGGCTCCGAAATCATCAACCTGCTGATGGCCATTGACGGCGTGATTGCGGTCAACCAATTGAGGATGACCAAATATGATTCCGAGGGCAATGCCGTTGCCGGTGCCGCGGATCCCAGCTGGGTCACTGGTCAGCCGGTCTACGATCCCACCAAGATCAGCGCCGCATGGCAGCTTGCCATCAGCCCGCGACACCAGCCGCGGCTTTATCTGAATCAGTCCCGCTTCCTTTTCTACAAGAGCGGCCTTCCTTTCCTGCCCCTGACGGATGAAGCGACCGATGCGTTGAACCAGCTCCGCGGCGAGGCCGAACGGCTGAAAAACCCCACAGCAGCGAAGGATCTGCCGGTGCCTTCTGGGCTATACCGCAATCCCGACGACTACTATCCGGTGCAGTACGGATTCCCGCTCACCTACGGCATCGGGCCGGATGGCCTGCCTTCGAACGCCTTGCCGCTACGCCGGGCGCAAGCCAAAGACTTAAAGGCCTATCTGATGGTTTTTGAGCAGCTGCTGGGCAATGCCCTGGCGCAGCTGGCGCACACGGCCGACCTGTTCTCGCTCGACCCGGACGTCGCGCACACCTACTTCGTCAAGGCATTCAACGGCGCGACACTCCACGGCTTTGCCGAAATCGCCGACGTCACGAAGTTAACGCCGGGGGCAGTCCAGGCGTTACTCGAAAGCATTTCGGAATTCCAAACACGGCGCAATACCTTCCTTGACCATCTGTTGGCGCGGTTCGGAGAAGATTTCAACGAATATGCCCTGCTGCTGACGAATGCCGCCGGTACCGCGGTCGCCCAGCCGCGGCTGATCGAGAGCAAAATCGCCTTCCTCAAGCGCTATCCGGCCCTCAGCCATGATCGTGCCAAAGCCTTCAACTATAAGGTTCTGCCTAATGCGCCGGGCAACGATCCCGGTATCAAAAGGCGCATCAGCCTGCTGTTGGGCTATCCCGATCTGACCTTCGTCTGGATCGTTGGCGCGCTGAACGCCGGTAAATATCCCGTCAACTACAGCCTGGTCGACGGCAGCGGCAAGCATTGGGTCGATGGTTCGGTGACCGTCGCTGCAGCGAGCAAGGCGCTGGCCGAACAAGCCGCCTATCAGGTGCTCACTGACCGCATGATTCTTTCCGACGCCTATACCGTAGCCGCCGGGCCAGGGAGTGCCTTCACATTGGTGCTGAATGATGCCTCGGCAGTCGAAATCGGCCACAGCCAGCAGTCCTTCGCCACCCAGACCGACGCGCTGGCAACACGCGACGCGCTGCTCGGCTGGAGCGCCAATGACCGGATGATCGTGGTTGAGCATCTGCTGCTGCGGCCGAAATTCATCGGCGATGCGCTCTACCCCGTCTGTTGCGACGGCGGTTGCTGCGCCTGCGCCGACCCCTATTCCTTCCGCTTGACCTTTGTCATGCCGGGTTGGACGGAGCAGTATACGGATAATCTTGATCTGCGCCATTATGCCGAGCGCACCATACAGCAGGAAACACCGGCGCATCTTCTCGGTAAGACCTGCTGGGTCGGCGACGACGGATATGTTGAAAACATCTGCGACGATATTATTGATCAGCTCGCAGATCTTTTGGTAAGCGAGGGGATGACTGCCGGCGCCACACCGCCAGAGTCCGACGATGCCTGTTCCTGTGCCCTTGCGATTTATCAGGCCTTTAGCACCGCCTTCGCGGGCTGGTACGCCGACAAGAAATTTGCCTTCCTTCATGCCGACGCGCTGCAGACCTTGATCACGGCCCAATTCCAGAATGTCCCCATGTTTTCGGACGGTACTTGCACGACTGTCTTCACAGCGGCGCTGTGGGACAAGATCCGGGTCCAGATGACCGCCTATTTCGTCGGCATCGCGCTTTACGGCTGGCAATTCGAACGCTTCGAATGGGTCTGGCGTCAGTGGCTTGCTGCCAATGCGGCAATTGACTGGACCGAAGAGCGGCTGGTCGAGCGGGTCGAAGCGATACTGGTGGCGAATGTACAGACACCGTCTGCCACGGCCGCAGCGCTTTGCGCTTGCGCGCAGCAAATCGTGACGGATTACGGAAACGCCTTCTACGCCTGGATGCAGAGCAACGTCACGGCGGGCAATGCGGTGGACAAGCTGACCGCCTTTACCAAACCGGCTGTCACGCTATGCCTCAACATGAGCTTTTCGGCCGACACGGAAACAACAATTTCGGCACTGCTGAGCGAGCGCTACGCGTGTTATGTGAAGCCGTCCTATTGGCTTTGGGCCGTCGTCACTCTGCTCGCCGGTCTTCGCAACACCTATCCCGGCGCGACACTGCACGACTGCGATTCCAGCAGCGATCAAAATCCGGTCCGGCTCGATAACACCGCCCTAGGATATTACCCACGCCGCACAACCCTCTAACTCGTGGACAAGGGGATCACCATGGATAGCGTGTATGATCAATATCCGGTCTTCGAAGCGAACCAGGTGTTGACAAGCGGGCATTTGAACGATGCCTTCGATTATCTCGATCAGCAGGATCGATTGACCCGCTCCCATCTGGTCGGCATCGGCATCGCCTGCGGTTTGGAGATCGCACTGACTGGTAGCACCATTACGCTCTCCAAAGGTTGCGGCGTGACGTCGGAGGGTTATCTCATTATCGAACCCGCCGATGTCGCATTGGTAGCTTATCGCAGCTATACCATGCCCTCGGCCCTCGATTACGCTCCGTTCAAAAACGGTGCAAACCAAATTGCACTTTGGGAACTGTTTCCGGACGGCACGCCCAACACGACACCATTGAACAGTCCGGTGAATTTTCTCACCGGCAAAGCCGTTCTGCTCTTCCTGGAACTGAAAAAGGAAGGTCTGCGCAACTGCAGCCCGAACAACTGCGATGACAAGGGTTCACAGGTAACGGCCACAGTGCGGCGCCTCCTGATCGCGAAAAGCGATCTCGATGTCATCATTGCCGCGGCCAACCACCTGGACAGCGGATTGACCGCGGGCGACATCGACGCCGCGCTCTCAACGCGTCTCAGCTTGCCTGACTTGTATCTGCGCCGCTTCGATGTCCTTGCCTCCGATCCGGTGACGTCGAATGACGTCTACACAGCGTTCCTCGACATGGTGCGCACGGGTGGCTTGGCGGCGGCAACCGCCGCGGCGCTGTCCTCCGCCTATAAGGCCTATCAGCCCCTGCTGGCAGCGGCGTATCCGGCCAATCCCTTTGCCAACTTCGCGACTGCTTACGGCTTTCTCGATACCGCACCACAGTCCACCGATCAGGTAAAATTTCTCCCCTACTATGCCGACTTGTTCGATGATCTTCGGCGCGCTTATGACGAGTTCCGTTGGCAGGGCCTGGACTTGATCTGCGCCTGTTGCCCGAATTGCGAGTTGTTCCCCCGGCACCTGATGCTGGGGCTTTTAGACCCCACAACCGTGTCCCGGCCTAGCGATTACCGTCAAACCTTCCTGCCGTCACCGGCAACGGGGGATTGTGCCAATAAAACCAAAGAGGTCGTGCAGCTCTTCACACGGCTGGTGGAGATGGCGACACGTTTCACTTTTGCGCCTGCGCTGCCGAAAGCCAATCCTTCGGCCTCGATCGATCCGCAGATCCGCATCACACCCAGCACGCTGGGCGATTGCTATGCCTTCGAAAGCAAGGCCATACCCTATTACTACGCCCAAACCGGCACACCGCCGCTTTACCAGCTGTGGAGTCCGACCAAGACGCGCCGCAACCGGGCCAATCAAAATCTCAGTTACAACGCGGATCTTTACACCAATCCCGCCGCGCCGGCTTTCGTCACCGACCCGCTGCGCTACGACTTGGAGCCGTATGACTTCCTGCGGATCGAAGGACATTTCGGAAAGGATTATCAAGAAGTCCTGCGCTCCCTGCTGACGGTGAAAGCGCAGTATCGCTTGCCGGTCGACTTTATCGCGCTGCGGACGGGCACCTATGACGACACACAGACGGTCGATCTCAGCCAAGATGCGGCACGCTTTGCGGATCTCGATGCGGTCTATGGCGCGCTACGCGGTGAGTTGATGTCCAGCCTCGCCGAAGGCATGATGCAGCTCTACGACACGACGATACCGGCTATAGCGGGGCTGACCCTCAATGCGGGCACGCCGAAGCTGCCGCTGCTCCAACAATATGCGCCACATTACGGCTATTCCGCAAATACGGTTGGATCGTGGTACGAGACCTATCTGACGCGGTTCGAGACCCAAGGTTATCTCGACGTCGATCAGAATGCGATCAACCTTTCCGCCGTCATGGTCGTTTACTGCACGCTGTTCAATGGCACGCAGCGCCCAGACGACACGGTTTATCCGCAGGTCGTTGCGATCTACTACCTCAGCAGGCTGTTTGAAGCCCTATCCCAGACATTGGAAACGCTCGACTACGCCGATTTCGAAAACAAATACCAGGATATGATGGCCCTGATCCGCTATTTCCGTTCGGATGCGGTTTCAAAGGTGACGCCAGATCTCAAGAATTTTCTGCCAGAAGAGGAATTCATCGATCTCTGCGAAGGGATCCTATTCGGCTGCAGGCTCGGTGCCATCAAATCTGTATCCGACAACTACACGGCGCGTATCGCTGATTTGAGGAAGCGCCTGTTTCTCTCTAATTTTCTGCAAGAGCATCCGGGCGTTCAACACAAGGCGGGCGTTCCGATCGGCGGCACTTTCATCCTGGTTTATCATGGCGAACCCGCAGCCAGCGCATCGAGCAGCAAAGTTTCCTACAATCTCGGCCTTATGCAGGAGAAGGTCGGCGAAGTCTCCGCTGCGACCGTGGAGATGACGGCGGCAAGGTCCGGTACCGTCGAGATGATGGCACGACAGGCGCCCAGCGCCGCACTAAGCAGCAGCGCAAGCTCGTCGGCACTGATAACCGCAATCGACAAGATCAGTTCCAACCGCACTTTGATGGGCGACGAAAATATCAGCCAGATCATCGGCCTTTTGACGGGCCAGATCCCGATCTCGAATATCGACTACCCGATTGATGTCTACCACATGGATCCTGCCGCGAAGATCATTGCGACGACTGTCGGAGATCTGGCGAATGGCACGGTGATCGCCGACTTGTACCTGCCCTATCGGATCTGCTGTGATATGCCGGGCATCCAATATGTCCTACCGAAGGTGCCGCCAACCTTCACGATGACGCCCAGCTGCACCGGCACCGACGGCAAAGCGACTATCACGATCGCAGCCAAGGGCGGCATTCCGCCTTACGATGTTGCCGTCGACGCAGGCGCATATCGGGCGCTGAGTGGCCCGCTGCAGCTTACAGCCGGCGATCACAGCATCATGCTGCGCGACGCCGACGGCACGGAAACGCCGGCTCAAACGATTACCGTCGCAGCCAGCCTGGTAATCGGAGTGCCCACCTATACCTGCGCGGACGGCAAATACACCGGGACCGCGTCCATCACCGGTGGCACACCACCTTATCAGGTCGACGGCAAAGCCGCACCCAACGCGGTCGTGGTCACGGACCCGACGGCGAGCGGCACGGCTGTCTCCGTGACGGTCACCGACAGCATGGGCTGTACGGCGACAACCCAATTCAACCACACCTGCCCGCCGCCTTGCACCTTGCCCTGCGCGGGTGCTGCCTTAAATCGCGGCTATCGCTTCTTCCTTCCCGATGCGGACCCGAAAAATCCCTATCAAAGCTTCACCCTTACCAGTGCAACGCTCACGGTCGATTCCTCGGTTGAGCCGCCACCCACAAAAACCATCGATCTCAGCGCTGAGTTTGGGAAGATTCTCGTGGCGACGGCAGCCCAATTAACACCGGCGCAGTTTCCGGTGCTTGTGGACAACTGGATAAAGGCGATCAACAAGCTCATTGCTGGTACTGACGGGCTCTACCAAGCGGGCAAAGCCCAGTGGCTAACGCTGGATTATAAAATCGCCGCCCCGGGTCAATTGGGCCTGCTGACGATCGATTATTTCCAGTGCCTCAGCTTCCAAATGCAAATCGAAGCGAATTATGTGCGCGAAGCGGATAAGGGGGCGCTGAAGGTCAGTTACACACCGAAAGGCACAACCATTCAAATGGGTGGCGCCGTGGTAACCATCCCCGCCTTCGACGGGACGTCCACCGACAAATGCGCCGACAAACCAGTTACGGCAAGTCTGTGCCCCGTGCCACCAGACTTCACCGTGAAGATTCAGCAGAAGGCCAATACAGCGCAAAAGGCTCAGGCCGTCGTACAAAGCTACAACTTCACGGTCACGGCATCCGTACCGGTCAGCGGTCTCATATTTGTCTGGGAAGCACAAGACGGTGCCCCTGCGATGGGAAATGGCCAGACCTTCGCGACCCAATTCAAGACGGCAGGACCGAAACTCATTACGGTTACGGCATTCAATACGAAGGGCTGCTCGGCGACCGCGTCGTTGACGGTTCAGGTAGGCTGACATGGGGCGTGCACAGCGATTGCGAGGCATGTCATGAGCAGCGCACAGCGTCATGTCATTCGCCGCCAAGTCGTGGATGTCGCCTTCACGGGGAGCGAAGCCGATGGCTTGGCGCTGCAACGCGAGGTTTCCGCTCTGACCAGAGACTGGCTGGCGCCGGCACTGGACGAGACATTTTCCCGCGCCCAACCGAACGGCGAACACTGGTTCTTGGAGCGGCTTGATGTCGATATCGGCGTCTTTACCGTTGATAGCTTCCGGCGCGATTTTGTAAGCGCGGTGGCGGCCTCGATTGAAGGGCGTTTGGCATCCATGGCGAAGCCTGGCGCGGCCCTAGCGGCGTCTCGCGAGCAAAGCGCGCCTGGCCGAGGCGGCGATATGTCTGGAGAAACCCCGGGCGCGATACATTCCGGTCGTGAGATACACAGGCTGACCCAAGCCCAATCGGTGCAAGAGGCGCTTGTCCACTTCCTCATGACCGGCACCCTGCCTTGGTGGTTTCGTCTGCCTGCGACACAAACCTTCGAACAAGCAGTGATCGAATCCACTCCAGAACCCGCCTCTATCAGCCGTGCCGTCATGAAGGCGATAGCTTCGCCCGTCGCAAGGCAGCGGTTGATCCGGCAGTTCTCCGCCGATTTTCTCGAACTCGTGCTGCACGGCATTTCGCCGACCGCGGCAGAGGCCATTCGGCAGATGACAGTCGTCGTGGTTCAGCAGCGCCTTGCAATGGAAATGCAGCGCCGCGCGCTGGAGCACATTTGGCAGCTTGCCTTCACCGCCGTGGCGTCCCAGCGCGCCATCAACGTCAGGAGCCTCGCGGAAGAATGGCTGCGTGATGGGTCCGCCGACCACAACGCGGCAGAGCGGGCGGTGATGATACGCCTCGCGCAAATCTGGCTGGAGGTGGCAAGCTCTACGCCTCCAGCGGTAAAAGGCTCAAGCTCAGTCAACAGCAGTTCACAGGGACACGGAGCATCTGAGGACACGAACGCGGTCAGAGATGCCGTACACGGACAAACGTCGAACGATTCAGCAGTGCCCGCCAGAGCTTCGGGTAGCGGGCGCAGTCCTCTACCGGCCCGCAATAGCGACGATGCCTTCATCCGCCTCGATCTCGACGACGGCATCTTTGTCGATTGTGCCGGCCTCGTGCTGCTGCACCCCTTCCTGTCCACTTTGTTCGAAAGACTGGACATCGCCGCCGATGGCAAGCTCGTCGCAATCGACCGCGCCCTGGCCTTGCTCCATTTCCTGGCGAGCGGCGCCAAAAGTGCTCCGGAATATGCACTCGCCTTGCCAAAGATCCTATGCGGGTTTGCACTCGACGAACCAGCGGGTGCAGCGGTCGAAGTGACGCCGGCTGAGGAAGCGGAAGCCAATGCGCTTCTCGTCGCCGTGATCGGCCACTGGGGCGCGCTGGGGGACACCTCACCGGATGCTTTGCGCGGGACCTTTCTTATGCGACCGGGAAAACTCGCTACGCGCGGCGACGATTACCTGCTGCAAGTCGAGCCGCAATCCGTCGACGTTTTGCTGGATCGGTTGCCTTGGAGTATCGGCGCGGTTCGCCTGCCCTGGATGACAAGGCTTTTGTGGGTGGAGTGGCGGCTGTGATGGTCTGGGAGGACGGCTCGTGGGCGCCATGAAAGCGACAGCCGAAAAGACTTCGACGGCCGCGACGCATGCGCAGACGGCGAAGCAGCCCTTTGTCACGCCAGCAGGCGGCGGTGGCTTCATCCCGCGCGTCCAGACCAAAATGACGGTCAACAAGCCCGGCGACAAATTCGAACAGGAAGCAGACCACACCGCCGACAAAGTCATGCGCATGCCCACCCCGGCTGCGGCTGGCGAGAAGCTGCAACGGGCACCCGAAGACAAGGTGCAGCGGCGGGAAGAAGAGAAAATCCTTCGCGCGGTTGCACCGGACGGCGAAATCCGCAAAGCCCCCGCCGCGGAGCCGAAGATTCAGCGCCGGGAAGAAGAAAGTATCCTCCGCGCCGCCGCTTCCGAAGACAAACTGCAGAAAACCGAAGAGCCGAAGCTCCAGAAGGCCGAGAGCCCTCACCGTGCCGAAGAGATGATCTTGCGTGCCACGGACGATAAGCTTCAGAAGGCCGCGCAGCCCGATGACAAGATTCAAAAGGCTGCTCAAACCGACGAGAAACTGCAAAAGGCAGCCCAGCCCGGCGACAAGATTCAGAAGGCCGACGATCAAAAACTGCAAAAAGCCCCTGGCGGCGAAAAAGAAATCCAGCGTGACGCCGCAGCCGGAGGCGGCGCAACGGCGAGCGGCGGCGCAGCGGCGGGCGGTGCCGCTGTGTCCGGCAATGTACAATCTGCCATCCATGGCAAGACGACGGGTGGAGAGCCGCTGGGCGCGGACGTTCGTGGCCACCTTGAGCCACGCTTCAACGCCGATTTCAGCACCGTGCGCGTCCACCACGATGCCGAAGCGGCGAGTCTGAGCAACCATCTCAGCGCCCGCGCCTTCACCTATCAGAACCACATCTTCTTCTCGCGCGACCAGTACCAGCCGGGTACGAGCGAAGGCAAGCATCTGCTCGCTCATGAGCTGACGCATACTATTCAGCAAGGCCATTCGATCCAGAGAGCACCACAAGTCTCAACCACAGCAGCGACGCCCACGGTGCAGCGGCTGGGCGTCCAGGATGCTTTGGATAAATTCGCCGAATGGGCCTACGCCATTCCGGGCTTCCGGCTCTTGACCCTGATCATCGGCATCAATCCCATCAACATGCGCTCGGCCGACCGTAACGCGGCCAACATCCTGCGCGGCCTCATCGAGTTGATGCCCGGCGGAGCCTTCATCACCCAGGCACTCGACAATCACGGCATTATCAACAAGGCCGCTTCCTGGGTGGAAGCAAAGCTCGCCCAGCTTGGCGATATCGGCGGCGGGCTCAGCGCAGCCCTCAAGAGTTTCATGGATTCCCTCAGCTGGACCGACATTTTCGACCTCGGCGGCGTGTGGGAGCGGGCCAAGAAAATCTTCACCGAGCCCATCAGCCGCTTGATCGATTTCGCGGCCTCCACGGCCATGGAGCTGCTCAAGATCGTCAAGGATGCCATCCTCAAGCCCCTTGCTGCACTGGCCCAAGGCACCCGCGGCTACGATCTGCTTTGCGTCCTTCTGGGCGAGGATCCGGTCTCCGGCGAGGCCAAGCCGCCGACCGCCGAAAATCTGCTCGGCGGCTTCATGAAGCTGATTGGTCAAGAGGAGATCTGGCAGAACATCAAAAAAGGCAATGCCATTGCCCGCGCTTACGCCTGGTTCCAGAATGCGCTTGGCGGCTTGAAGGCCATGGCCCGCGCCATCCCGCAAAAGATCGTCGCCACAATCAATTCCCTGACCTTCCAGGATGTGATCACAGTCGCGGGCGCCTTTGGTAAAATTCTCGGCACTTTCGCAAACATCGCCGGCGATTTCCTCTCTTGGGGTCTGTCGACGATTTGGGATTTGCTCAAGATCATCTTCGACGTCGTCAAGCCCGGCCTCATGGGTTACATCCAGCGAACCGGTGCGGCGCTGAAAAGTATCCTGAAGAACCCGATGCCGTTCCTCGGCAATCTGATCAATGCCGCCAAACTCGGCTTCACCAATTTCGCGGCCAACATCGGCGAGCACCTAAAGGCTGGCCTTATCGATTGGCTCACCGGATCGTTGGAGGGCGTCTATATCCCAAGGGCGCTCAGCCTGATGGAACTCGGCAAATTCGCCCTCAGCGTGCTCGGCATAACCTGGGCACAAATTCGCGGCAAATTCGTCGCCGCGCTGGGTCCGAATGGCGAGAAGATCATGAAAGGGCTCGAGCTTGCCTTCGATGTTGTCAAGGCACTGGTAACGGGTGGGCCAGCGGCGGTCTGGGAACTGATCAAAGAGAAACTTTCCGAGCTCAAGGATCAAGTCGTCAGTGGCATTATCTCCTTCGTCACCGACACCATCGTGAAGAAGGCGATCCCCAAATTGATCGGGATGTTCATTCCTGGTGCGGGCTTCATCCCGGCCATCATCTCCATCTACGACACCATCATGGTGTTCGTGGAAAAGATCTCGAAGATCATCCAGGTGGTGACGGCGTTCATCGATTCGATCGTCGCCATCGCTTCGGGCGATATCTCGGCGGCTGCCAATCGCGTCGAAAGCATTCTCTCCGGTCTGTTGTCGCTCGCTATCAGCTTCCTGGCGGGCTTCCTCGGCCTGGGCAAGGTCACGGACAAGATCATGGCCGTAGTGCAAAAGGTTCGCGCCAAAGTCGACGCGGCCATCGGCGCGGCCGTCAATTGGGTTGTGGGCAAAGCCAAGGCGCTGTTCGCGAGCCTGTTCGGAAAGAAAGACGACAACGCGGGTAACACTGGCGACGTGCGCGATGCCGCTGGTGCGGCATTGGCAGAGCGGCTCGGTGCCGAAACAACGCCTGAACAGGCTGAGGCTGCCGCTCAAGCCGTGACTTCGCAATTGCAAGCGCAAGGCCTGAAGCGTGTCTATTTGGGTCCGGAAAATGCCGAAGGCGACCGCGAAGTTTTCGCTGAGGCAAGCCCCCCGAAACGTATCAAGACCCTCGCGCGGAAGAGGGTCATTGTGGCTATTCAAGCTTCTGTCACCGTGACTGGCGAACCAGTTCTGGTGGGAATGGGAGGCGCCAGCTTCAGCAGATTTGACAAAGAACGCGCGGAAGCGATGGGAGGTTCGGGACGCGCGGCACTACTTCCAGAGGTCGAGCAACCGCCGAGAACTGCAGCACGGCGAGGCAGCCAGCCGTCATCGGGTCTAATCCTTGAGCCGGATGCGGGCTCACGGCAACTCGAAGTCGTGGCCTGGAATACCAGCGCGCCAGAGAAAGAGCATAACACGTCCCACGCCGAGCGGCAGTTCATCAACTGGTTCGATGGACGAGGCGGGCCATGGAAACAGCGGGTAAGATCAGTCCAGGTTCTCGTCTTCGGTCGGGATATCTGTCCCATTTGCGAAGCCGATATCAACAATTTCAAAGGTCGCTATCCGCAGATCAATCCAAACACTTTCGTGCGCGGAGACGGAGGCGGCACGGGGAGTAAACTCGATGTCAAGCCCTAGCATGGCTCTGTGTCGCCCCAGATTTCATATGCCGCACAGCAGTCCCTGCGTTGTGCTTAGGTCATCTGGACAACAGTGGTGAGCAGGTGAGTGTGGATTCCAACAATATCCGAGCAGCGCTAGATTGGATATCCGATCTCGTTTTGGCGCGCCTCGAAATATATTTCCGCAAGTCGGAGTTCTTCGAGCCGGTCCCATTCGCATATTTCGACGATGAGAGTTGGCTGGGGCTCTTTATTCGTCAGCACAAACCGAGACTCGAGGAAATAGCCGTTCTGCTGCTGGGGCTGGCACCACATTTTCGCCCTGGCATTTTCGATCAGCTGATCGCAAAGGTCGTGCCCGAGGGCGATGATCTGCCCGTCTTCGGCGGGGTACGTGGCAGTAGTCATCGCGGCATCCTGCCGACGGGAGAAACGGCTCTGTTCCTTCTCGCCGGCGAAGAGCTCGAAAGGCGTTTTGCAGTTCAGGCACTCTTTGCCAACGACCACTGGTTCCGTCGCAAACATATCCTGTGGCTGGAGCCGGTACGCGAGGGCGAACCGGTGATGAGTGGGCGCCTCATCATCGATCCCGAGATTGTAGAGGAAATCCTCTCCGGCAAGATCGGACACCCGGCTTTCAGCCTCGACTTTCCTGCGGAATATATTGAGACCGCAATGGCATGGGACGACCTCGTGCTCAACCCCGCGACACGCGGACCGATCGGTGAGATCGAAAACTGGATCAAATACAACGACACGTTGCTCAACGATTGGGACATGAGGAAGCGGATCAAGCCTGGCTATCGCGCGCTATTCTATGGGCCGCCCGGCACAGGCAAAACCCTGACCGCAACACTGCTCGGCAAATATACCGGAAAGGATGTGTTCCGCGTCGATCTCTCCCGCGTCGTGTCCAAATATATTGGCGAGACCGAGAAGAACCTGTCGCGACTGTTCGACAAGGCGGAGAACAAAAACTGGATTCTGTTCTTCGACGAAGCCGACGCTTTATTCGGCAAGCGTACCGACGTCCGGGATGCGCACGACAAATACGCCAATCAGGAAGTCGCCTATCTGCTGCAACGGATCGAGATTTACAGCGGACTCGTGATCCTGGCCTCAAACCAACGCGCCAACATCGACGACGCCTTCGTGCGGCGGCTGCAAGCTATCATCCCTTTCCCCATACCCCGCCCCGAAGAACGTTACGAAATCTGGCGCCGGACCATTCCTTCGCAGATGGCGCTCGCCGCCGACGTCGACTTGCACCATATCGCGGCGCGCCACGAGTTGACCGGCGCCGGCATTCTCAACGTGACGCATTTCTGCGCCATCGAAGCCATCGCAAAACAGATGCAACAGGTAAATTTAAGGACCCTGGAGGACGCGATCAGACGGGAATACATCAAGGAAGGAAAGGTCATGTAGACGATTGGAAACCGCCCGGCCTCTGCAGCATATGACCTGAGCCCCTGAACGTCCTTAATAATTGGTAGAGTCGGGCACTTGGTGAACTTGCCCCCAACCTTGGACTACCGCGCTGGCTAACATCCAGGCCATGCGCTCAGGACGGGCCGCGAGAAGTCGAGCACGACACCCCGGCGATACGCCCATAGATCAAGATCCTTCGAGATGAACTCAGGCCCCTGATCGACCCGGATCGTTCGGGGATAGCTAACGTCCTTGCAAACACGTTCGAGGATATCGGCCACGGTCGCGCCACGCCAGTTGAACCGAGCCTCGATCACCGGCGAGTAACGCGTGAACGCATCACCCCTCGTCAGCACCCGAGTTTTGCGGCCATCAAAAAAGTTGGTCGTGAACAAAGTCCATTGCCCTGACATCGTTCCGGTGAGCCGGTTCCTGGCGATCCCGCAGTATCGCCTTGACCTTCCGCCTCGGTGATTTACTCCGCAATTGCAGGCCCATTTCGCGATCGAGGCGGTTCACCAGCTTGACGTTAACCGGCCAGCCTTCTCGCCGCAGCAACACATGAACACGCCGATAGCCGTACCGCACACGTGTCTCGGCAATCTCCCGAATACGCTTGCGCAGGATAGACTGATTGGCTCGCTTGGTGCGGTAGTGGGAGGAAGACTCCGGTCGCGAAGCCGACAAGCTCGGAATTGTGCTTGGAGCCTCGAATTGGCCCCCAATTGGTCCACGAGCGGTTAAAGACGACGTCTGAACTGGTCTGTTTGGGGTGGGGTTTTAGTGTATTTTTATCAGCAACTTCAACAACTTGGTGCCAGAACAGGACTCATTATGTGCATTTTTGCTGGTTTTTTTCATCCTGTCCGCGTTTCATCCGTGCTTATTATGCGAAAGGGCCGTTCCAAATGGCAATGTTAGTTCCTATTCCGGGCGCTCACATCACGTTCGCGATGAGATACTCAGAGGCAGACCAACATCGCCTCAGCGTTTTGGATATGTATCAAATGCGAAACCCATTTGGGGTACCTCGCGAGGCGCCGCGCTATCGACGCTGCTATCCGAGATTAAGCACCAACCAAGATCCGATTAATACTGGATACAACGAAGTGTCGTAAAATGGCAGGTTGAACAGCTGGCTGACGCGCCGGTAGCAAAAGCTTCCGAACCGATTTATAGGTTCACGATTCGGTGCTTTACCAGCCACGTTCGCTTCGCGTTGGTCTCTTAAGCCGAGTATTTTCTGGATCGCTCGAACAAACTTACTGTGTATCACCGACCAATATAAAAGCTCCCCAACGACTCGGTTCTTGTTGATTGGGACGAGCTTTTAGCGCGAGAACGGCCGTCTGGAAGGCAAGTGCGCGCCCATCCTGCGGTGCTTGTGCCAACGCCGCAAAAGTGTCGGCCATCAGAATTTTCGGCACATCGTCAAACACCCGCCAATGAGATACGAGCATCGTCCTGGCTCCCGCAAAGAAGAATGCGCGCGCAAGGCCGGCCAAACCGTCAGCATTGAGGTCATCGCCGGTACGCGCAGTATTACAGGCTGAAAGCACAACGAAGTCTGCAGAGAGCTTGAGCGCGGCCACTTCAGAACCAGTGAGCAATCCATCATCTGCCTCGGTGGCTTTCTCCGGCGGGGTCATCACCAGCCCCGGTTCGCCTCCGCCGGTTCCTTCATTGCCCATCAAAGCATGTGTGGCGAAAACGAGAATGCGCGCATTGCGCACGGGCGCGCTCTGCTTAACATTGGTTTCGGTGGCAGCGCTTTCCAGCAGCAATGTTTCAGGGCCACTGTGGAATAGTGCGGAGAGGCGCTCTAATTCCTCGCGTGTGCCACGCAGGGGCGGCAGGCGGCGCAAATTCTCCGGGATCGCGAGCCCGTCACGGACATAATTAATCCGGGTACTGGCATCGCGACGTTCCTCGCCGGTCGCTTCACCCTCCAGTTTCGGATCGCCAACACCGGCAAAGGCCAGTGTGCCTGTGCTGCGACCGCTCTGGGCGACAAGGCGATGGCAGCCGGAATAGTGCTGGGCTGTATCTCGCGGCATGTAACAACGTAAGCTGATCAGACTTGATACCGCAGGCAGCGTCAACATAGCATAGTCGTCGACCAGCCAGCCTCCGTTACCAGGCACGTCTGTGTCCGGAGGGACTGTGCGAAGAACTTCTAATGGTAGCGACTGCAAAGCCCCTGCTGTCAGCACGAAGATGGTCTTGCTACCCTTGAATGTGTCTTTTGCAGGAGCGACGAATTCGCGGTAAAGGTCATAGGCCGCCTGACGATCGAAGGTGGCCGCCGTTTTTTTGTCCTTACAGAGTTCGGCGTCGAGGTTGCAGCGCAGCTTTGCGACGCGATTCGCTACGTCTGTTGCGGTCAGTGCCGAACGCTGCCATTCGAAGCGTTCATGGGTCAGTGCAAAAGTGTAGGTAGCAAACTCCGTCGGCACGATCAGCAGCATGCCTTCACCCGGATTGAGAATGGCACGAACATCGGCCGAGGAAATCGGCCGAGGGCTGGTCAATTCGGCGTAGGCCGGAAATACGTCGACCAGGCGTTGACGGAAGCGTTCCAGGGCGTTTTGGTTCGCATCGATTTGGATTTGCACGGCTTTGCGCCGCGCTTCGGCTTCCGGCGTCGGATCGTCGGCCAGCCGGTCGAGCTGACGTCGTAAGGCCTCACCGTCACTCAAAAGAGTGTTGCCTTCGGCTGCCATGGCGGCCAATGGGCCACTACTTCCTGACAGCTGTGCCCCGACATTGGTCAAGGCGTCGGCGGCAGCCGACACCAGAACACCCTGCGCCGCGCCGAAGCCTTCTTCCTTGAGATCGTGCGAGGGACCGGCAGCCCATGCCGTTGGCATGAACATCGCGGCCGCCAGGGCCGCCTGCCAAAGCTTAATCATTGGTCGCTCTCCGTTGGGCTGTCATGGGCGAGGTGCCAGCCGGCATCGAGCTGTGCCTCAAATATTCCGCGGCCGCTGACGAGCATGCGGTGAGCGATATCGACCTTTCCGGTCATATCATCACTGCCCGGCGCCGCATAGCGATCGAACACGGTTGCGGAAAAACTCCAAGCTCCGGCCGCCGCCCGATCAAGGGCGTCATAGCCGCTGGCGTAATCGTGGAGTACTTGCGCGAGCAGGGAGCCGCGAGTTGCTTGGACGCCAATATATTGCGGGCAGTGTTCGCCGCCGCGCGCATTGATACTTTCCAAGAGTTGGGTGAGGCTTTGAAGTGCCTTTTGTGTGTCCTTGTTCTTTGTCTGAATCCACGACAGCGATCCGAGTGCCGCCATGGTCAGGCCGAAGTGATCGCCATAGATGGCTCGGCTGCGCTGATAGACGTCAAGAACAATGGCATTGATGCCGTGATTGCCAGGCAAACCCGAGAGGAATATAGCCAGCTGAAGTTTGGCCTGTAAGGCCTCAGGACTGTCTGGCCCCTTCGCCTTCGCCCAACTATCTGCGACCTCGCGTGCCAGCCGTTCGCCCTCCTGCCGTGAGTTGCTGCGCGCATTGATCCATGCCAGAAATTGTAGGGAATAAGCCGTCATACCGTCGGCAATGCCGCGATGTGCTTTTAGCCAGTCGTAGGCCTGGCGTGCCATAGTGCTGGCGGTCGCTTGGTCACCGCGCATGGCGATGATGACGGCAAGATAGCTTTGTGTGCTGTAAATGGCTGGGTCGTCTGGCCCAAGCGCTGCCTTGGCATTGTGATACAGCTCCTGGCAAACGCGAAACGCCTCGTCGGTCTGTCCAAATGTCACCAGCAGCATTACATAATGGGATTGTGCCTTCAGGCTGTCGGGTTTTCCTGGTCCAAGGATCTTAAGCGCTCGCCGATAGGCTGTCTCGGCAAATGAGAGAGCGGCGACCTGCCGGCCATTAGCCACCATCACTTGCACGAGATTGTTCAGCATAAAGATGGTCTGCAAGTTGTCCGGTCCGAACGTGTCTTCCATAGCCGCATAGGCTTGCCGCGCCCTGACCTCAACTTCAGGGCCACCGCGCATGGCATCGACCAGCGCCACGTTGGACAGGGCGTTGACGGTTTCCGAGGCCGTCGGCCCGGCGAGGTTTCGCAGTCCCTCGTAGGCCTCGCGCGCCGCGCGCTCGGCATCATCCAGTTGACCCTTGCTGGCCATGATATAAGCCAAATATGACTGAAGGACCAAGGCGATGCGGAACTGTGACGGCATCTTGCGGGCGGCGGCAAACGCAGTGGCTGCTGCCGGTTCGATATCGCGATAGTGCTCGCGAGTGAACCCGATTTGGACATAATTCAGGGCGGCCCAAATGGCCGTGGGGCTGCCAGCCCCATCGGCGTCCCGGAACGCAATATAGGCATGCTTGGCCAATTCTTCGGCGCGCCCGACGTCTCCCTCATAGGCAAGGCACGATGACAGCAGCACCTCGATCGCAAAAGCCGTTTTGTTGTCGGTACCAAGCTCGGCTCGTATCGCCTCGTGTACCTTTTCGACAATTGGTACCGCGTTCTGATGCGCGTTTTGGGTCACCCGAGTATATGTCTCAAGGGCCATCATGGTTTCAGCTGTCTTATACCCTATAGCCTTAGTCAACCTGTCAAAATTATCCTTGGCCAGCGCTATCGCCTGATCGTGATGGTTGAGTTGGCTAAGAATCATCGGGGTCGTGGTGTTGTCGAGCGTGGCGTCGATACCGATGATGACGTTGTATTTCTTTAGATCGGCATGCGCCTTTAGGGCCAGGGGCTCGGCTTCCTGCAAACGCGATTTTGCCGCCAGGATGGTTGCCAGCACCAATCGCGCGCGGGCGGCATAGGCGTCGTCGATTGAATGGGCTGTGTAGATGGTGTCAGCCTTGCGGGCGAGCGCTTCGGCCTCGGCATAGCCACCGGACCAAGCGAGCGTGAAGGCGAGCAGCCATGCGGCTCGCGCTTGCAGCAATGCATCACTGTTATTGGCTACCCGGTTATAGGTTTCGCGCGCCAGCTTGGCGGCGGCCGGCATGTCGTAGTTTCTCTCGGCTTCGACCGCTAACAATAGCGAATAGAATACCAGCGGCTCGCCCGCACCACTGATCCGTTCGAGCGCCGAGGAGGTTTGAAGGAACAGCGGCGCTGCCTCTCGGAATCGAAAGGAATTTCCCAGGAACAAAGCCCGCCGCCCCATTGCCAAGGCGGATGTTTTGGTATCACCCGCGGTCTTAACAACTGTCTGATAGGCCTTAAGGCTGAACGCGTCGGCTTCGGCTAGATTTCTTTGCAATGCCGCAACGAACGACAACTCGTTCAGCACATCGGCGACATCCAGACTATCTTCACCTTCGAGTCGGAGCCGTGTCTGATAGGAGTGATCGAGCAGCGCGCGCGCCTTGCTGATGTCGTTAGCATCCTCGGCGGTGTGAGCTTGCGCGATCTCGGCCGTTGCGTCAGCTAGTGCCTGTTCGTCTTTTGGTGACGCCCAGGCCGGCCCCGCAAGCAAAAGCAGTGCGAGTAAGGCGCTACCGCCGTATTTGGACCTCGCTAATCCCGCTACCATAGCACAGCAATCGCGTCGGCCACGACACCGGCTGCTTCCCATTTGTTATCAAGCGCAACGTGCAACCGGAACAACGCCTCCAACCCATAGCGCGGATCCCGCGTGGCGGCGAGTTCGGTGCCTGCGGCCAGCGACGCCCCGACCAAATCGGAGGATGCGGATTCTTCGTCTCGCGCCGGCGGAATACCCACTCTCACGGCGGTAAACCGTCCCGTGACTGCATCGCCGCGCGCGTCGGTGATGCGAAGCATATAGGCGCCAGGTGAAAACGTCAGAACCGTCTGCTCCAGGATCAGCCGATGCGAAACGCTTTCGCCGCCGGCATAAACCTCGGTTTGTTTGGTCAATACACGTTCGGCAGCGTCAGTGATCGTTAATGTGAATGGTGCCAACCCGCCATTCCATTGCAGCACAGCATGGCGCATGCCTTCAGCGATCACGGCACGGCCGTCATCAAGGCCTGGAATATCGAGTGAAAGCTTCATCTCGCTGGAAGTAACTGGAGTGCGCGTGAGGGTCGATCGCGGATGCGACCATTTATGGCGCACCAAATCCTCGATCGCGGCGGAAATGAAATTGCTGCCAGCTGTTGCGACGGGACTTGCGCTGTAGACGCGATGCGGTTTGTCGCCACTATTTAGGACCACATCACCGCTGCCGTCGAGATAATGGATGACGACGATCGCTCGCGGGTCATTGGCGAAAACCTCGTCGCCATTCTCCAGACGAGCGTCATAAGTAATCGGCCGCACCTGTCCGTTGTGGTTAATCCCGCTGAGGGGACCGGCGCCCTTGGTTGCGATAATTCGCGCCGCGACCAGATGGCCGCCCAGTGCGGGTGCCGTCGCCAAGAGCATGACCACACCGAGGAATGCCAGGAACACGGATCGCGTCATGGCGATGTCTCCTTTTGCGAACGGCTCCGCTTACGGCCCTCCGTGAACACGTGGTGTATGACGAGCGCCAGCGCCACCAGAACCTGCGGATAGAGGAAAACTTCGCCATGGGCCGCGGGCAGCATGACGCTGATCACGAACAGCCAGGCGACATTCAGCAGCGGCGCCGCCGCTTGCTCGAATACCAAGTGTCCAAGCCGAATGGTTCGGATGCCGCACCACACAAGCCAGGTCACCAGACTCATCAGGGCGGTCAGTGCGATGGAAAAGCCCATGCCGTCGCGCCTCACCCGGCCGTGATGAAGACCCGAACGGATGGCGTTTGCCTCCACCAACATACCCGGCATCTCGCCGATCGAAGTGCCATGGATGTCACCCGCCTGATCGGCGGACGAGCCGATAATCACCACGCGCCCGGCAAACAACGCCGCCGGATTGGGCAGGACGTGGGCATCCATGCGGGACAGTTCGAGCGCATCGTGCGTTTCGATCTCCTCGACTTTGTCGCCATCGATGTCGAGTTGCGGCCTTCGCCTGCCCTCGCGCGGATGCCAGGACATCGTGTAGTTGATCTCGGAGGTTTCGTCGGGTTTGGCCAGCGGCCAATCCGCCTCACCACAAGCGAAGCTGCCGTTCGGTGCCGCTATGGCTTGCCGCAGGCGATGCAATCCGGCGTCACGCTGCAACACAGCGCAGGCGGCAGCCTGGATGCCGGGTAGGTTCAAGCGCAATGATCCGCGATGAACCAGCCGGGAGACGTAATACCGCCGTGTCACGCTGTCACCGTCGGGCTGGGCATGGGCCGAGACCCACATCATGCGTGGCGTAGTATCGACCACGCCGTCGTAACTAGTCGGCAAAATAACGTCGGGCCCGCCGGCTTTACCGGCCGCCAGCGGACGGCGCACAAACAGCACCGGCGGCGCTTTGGGGTCTTCGGCAAGAGCTTTCAGAACCGGCATCAGCTCTGCTTCGCCACCGTTGATGCCGAGGTCGATGTCGACCACAATCAACTTTGGCTGGCCGCGGCCGGCCAGCGCCAGCACGCGCGCCAGCACCGCGCGCGACGCTACCACGGGATAGCCAAATGCGGCGTAGTCGCTCTGCTGGAAATCGATCAGGGCGAAGGGCGGTGGCGTCGACGCTTCATTGGTATCGGCGCGAATTTCCTGCGCCCGGTCGCGGACGCCGAGTTCCTCGTCGCCGATGAAGGAATAGTCGCGCACCAAGCAGACCACGAGAAAGGTGACTACGCCGAGAACCATAACCGCCAGCGGTTCGCGGCCGCGACTGAGAATGTACCGGCCCCCCCGCCACAACTGGCGCGCAACGCGGCCTATCCCTCTTTGGCTCATGGCTGCTGTGCTCCTAGCCAGGCGGCGTCAAGCTCAGCGGCGAAAATCCACCGTGCGTCCCGCAGTGTCCGGTTGATCAGGGTTGATTGCAGATCGAGCGCGGTTTGGTCGGTCTGATATTGATCGACCTTGGCGCGCCGCCATACCGCATCCGTAGCGACACGAAGATCGTCCAGACCGAGGGCGCAGTGGTGCAGCGTGCGACAGCGCAGAATGCCAAGTGTGGCGCGGGTCTTAACCGTCTGTGGCTGATCGGGACCGTAGCGGCGGGCGAAACCCGTCACCGCTGTCGCCTGGATCTGTTCGGATCTTTCGGTCTGTCCGGACTTTCCCAGGATGTCCGCCAGATTGCTTTGCGCGAGCAACGTGGTCGGATGGTCGGCACCCAGCGCCGCCGTGGCATCGGCGACCATCCGCTCAGCATAGGGCCTGGCTTCGTCATAACGGCCGAGTCGCTCCAGCACCGTCGCCAAGGCATCCAGGGCATTCAGCGTGAATGGGTGATGTTCTCCCGCGACCTTCTCAAGGGCTTTCCACGATTGGCGGGCTGGTTCCAGCGCCTCGGCGTGCCGGCCAAGTTCGGTGCGGATGATGGCGACGTTCGTCAGTGTCGCCAGTGTGTCGGGATCCTCGGACCCCAGCGCTGTACGACGCGCCTCATATACCATCTCGGTCAAGGGTAACGCCTCGCCGAACTGGCCCTGGGCGCCTAGGGCTGCTGCCACATTGTTAGCGGCAATCAGCGTGACGGGATGGTCCTTACCCTGGTGTTTCTGGCGCTGCAGCCAGACTGTGCGAAACAGCCTCTCGGCTTCGGCAAAGTGGCCGCGATCCGCCATCACCGCCGCGATGTTGTTGAGAACCGAAAGCGCGTCGTCGCTGTCGGCCAAGCCAGCGCCGGCAAGTGCTGCGTACACCGACTGATAACTCGCTTCGGCCGCTGCAAAGCGGCCTTCATCTTCCAATACGACGGCGAGGTTGTTGGTGACCTCGAGTTTGGCCGCGGCCGCCTCTTCGCTGTTCACGAGATCGAGTTTGGCGAGTATCAGGCGGCATTCGCGTTCGGCCTCGGCAAAGTGACCTCCGCCGCCATTTGCGGCGGCTCGCGCCGCCCTTGCCAGAAGAGTATCGACACCGTTTTCACCCTCGACCTTGATCCACAGATGCATCAAGTCGTCGAACGCCTTAGCCGCAGCCGTATAATGGTTCTGCGCCAGGATCGCAGCAGCCATGCGATTGCGGGTCTCGAGGGCTGCTGGACTGGTTTCGGGCGTCAGCCCTTCGAGCAGCGTCGCATAGCCCTTCTCTGCCTCGCCATACCGCCCGGCGTGATCGGCGGACATCGCAAAATCGAGCAGTGCTTCGGTGGTTTTTGGGTCATAGCTGCCAAGGCGCTCCGACCTGACATGATAAAGCTGACCAAATAGGGTGGCAGCGTCATCGTACCGACCGATATGCTCAGGGTCACGACTCATCCATGCCGTGATCGATAACGATGGACATGAAAGGTGACGACAAGAAGGAATCCGCTTCCAAGAGATGGATGCGGTCGCCTGAACGACGCACCTATTGCGACGGCGTGACTTTCATGCCGTCCGGCAATGTCTCCAACGACACTCTTAATCTCTGGCGTGGCTGGGCTGTGTCGCCAGATCCTAGCGCTTCATGCAAACTACTCGTTGCGCACGTTCGCGATGTCATTTGCTCTGGCAATGCTGGATACGCCAAATTCGTATTGGGCTGGCTCGCAGACCTCGTGCAGCACCCCGATAAAAAACCTGGCGTAGCGATGGTCTTGAAGGGTGGTAAAGGCGTCGGAAAGGACACCTTAGGCGAATATGTGGCGCGTATGATCGGTCGTCGCCACGCACCTACAGTCTCGCAATCGGCGCACATTACTGGGCGTTTCAACAGCCGCTTATCGGCCGCCCTCTTGCTTCACATACAGGAGGGTATTTGGGCCGGAGACAAAGAAGACGAATCCGTACTGAAATACCTGATCACTTCGTCGACAGTGGAAATTGAGCGCAAAGGTATCGACTCTACTAGCGAGCCATCCTTCTTCCGAATATTTATGACTGCTAACGCGGATTGGGTTGTTCCCGCATCCGAAGACGAACGACGTTTCGCGGTGTTCGAAGTTTCGAGCACCCGCCGAGGCGACAGAAAATATTTCGACGCTCTTCACGCAGAAATGGAAAACGGCGGACCAGCTGCCCTGTTGCATTTCTTGCAAGAGTACGACTTGTCAAATTTTGATGTTCACGATGTCCCGGCTACCGAGGGTCTTTGCAATCAGAAGCTCGCAACCCTTAAAGATATACAAGCGTGGTGGTACGACCGCCTGACAGTTGGTATTCCACCCAACGGCTCCGATGCACAATGCTGGTTCTCTGAAATACAAATTTCTCGCGAGGCCCTGAGGCGCGACTATATGGATTGGCGGCTATCGCAAAAACATCAAAGCAATCCGCTTGACGAAGCGCGGTTTGGTAGGGCCATGCGCGAAATGGTGCCGTCATTGAAGTCCCGAAGACCACGGGATAATGGCAGTCGTTCCTGGCAATACACGTTCCCACCGCTAGCCGTTTGCCGTCCTGAATTCGAGGCTAAGTTAGGTTCAACCATTAAGTGGGAAGACTAAGCAGTGATAACTGTTCAAGTCTGCGCAGAGTTTCGGTATGGAAAGGGACAGTCCGACCCGGAGCCCTTTGGCCGGCCGCACTCCGTACACCACGTGACTTTCATCTGACACCAAATTCCCATACCGCGCTGGAGATGTTATGCTGAGCATCTCTGGTTCTGGTTGACGAACAACAATGCAGCGTTCAGATAAAACCTTCAGCTTCCTTTGCCTCTAGGAGATTGCCCCACCATTGCAGAAGCTCGCGGCGCTGTGTCATATATTCGGCGGCGTTGTACGCACCGCGAACAGCATCACAATCCCCGTGCGCCAGGGCCATCTCAATCCAATCTCTGTTCCACTTCCCCGACTCATTCGCTGCCGTCGAAAATGTCGTACGGAAACCGTGAACAGTGGCCTTCCCGTAAAACCCATTATTGTAAAGAATGGTCAACATGGCGTTTTCACTGATTACGCCGCTGCGCGTGTCCGACGCGAACAGGAGATTGCCGGTCTGCCCTTCCTCACGGATGGCTTCAAGGGTTCGCAGGGCCTGCTTAGATAAGGGTATGATATGCTCGCGCCCCATCTTCATTCTGTCGGCCGGTAGGCGCCATATGGGCTCCGGGCCCTCAAGGGCTTCGAACTCTGACCATTTAGCAAATCGGATTTCGTCCGTGCGAGCGACTGTATAGAGGACGAGCTGCAAGGCGCGCTTGGCCTGGGTGTCGGTAACCGAGCGAAGCCGTGCCATAAAGTCGGTCATCTGATCAAGCCGCATGGCCGAGCGATGCTTTACCCGAGGCTTGGGCTTTAGGGCCGGGGCGAGATCACCGGCCGGATTGAACGCGCAAAGCCCTTCAGCGATGGCAAGAGCAAAGATGTTCGACACATATTGCCGGATACGCTTTGCCGCCTCAATGGCACTGCGACCCTCCACCAGCCTGAGGGCGGCTAGGACGTCGGGGGCGGTGATCTCGTTTATGGGGCGCTTGCCGATATGGGGAAGGACGTCTTGCTCCAACCTGAGCCAGACGCGGGCGGCGTACTCTTCGCTCAGGACCGTCTTCCGGCCCTCGAACCAACGCTCGGCGACGACCTTAAAAGTCTCTGTCCGTGTTTTGCCGTCCATGGGCGCGGCCGCTGCTTTCACGGACGAGCGAAGGGCCTCCCGCTTTTCCCTGGCACCCGTGATGCTCAATTCAGGGAAACAGCCAAACGCCGCCGTCTTCCGCTGCCCCCCCGCGATGTAGTCGCAGCGCCACACCTTGTCACCGGAAGGACGCACTAAGAGGTAAAGCCCGCGGCCATCCGAGAGCTTATAGGACTTATCTTTTGGCTTAGCCGCGCGCGCTTCCAGTGGATTTAGTGGCATTGGCGCCCTCATCAGACCCACGGACCGTCCGTCTTTCGTCCGTGTTTGACATGAGACTACATGAGACCGGATGAGACGGTCAAATTGCTAAGTATTTGATTTTGTTGTGTCTGTGTGAATTTTGAGATCACCAGAGACGGCCAGGGACTGTCGAAAACAGCCCCTGGTGCCCAGAACAGGACTCGAACCTGCACGCCTCGCAGCGCTAGTACCTGAAACTAGTGCGTCTACCAATTCCGCCATCTGGGCACGGGTTGGGGAGGCGTGTTTATTCAGCCTGTCGCCGCAAGTCAACGCGAGGATCG
>JARLIR010000151.1 GCA_031291635.1 Rhizomicrobium sp.
AGGATTGCCGGATGTCCGGTTTTCTTGCGAGCCAATGCGAAAAGGCTTTACCCGGCCCGGACGCACCGCAGCCTTACAAGGGAACGCGAGAATGGCTCTTTACGAGCATCTCCTGATCGCGCGCCAGGATATCAGCGCGCAGGCGGTAGACGCCCTTGCCACTCACCTCAAAACCATCGTCGAAGGCGAAGGCGGCAAGGTCGAGAAGCAGGAATATTGGGGCCTTCGTGGCCTTGCCTATCGTATCAAGAAGAATCGCAAGGGGCATTATGTGCTCCTCAACATCAACGCCCCGTCCAAGGCCGTGGTCGAGCTGGAACGCCAGCTGAAGATCAACGAAGACGTCCTGCGCTTTCTCACCGTCAAGGTCGAAGCGTTTGAAGTCTCCGCGTCCAAAGCACGCCGCGATGACCGCGCCGACAAGCCGGAAGGCGACGTCGTAACCGAGGAGACCGCACTATGAGCTTTGGTGGACATGGCGGTGGAGCTGGTGGCGGTGAACGCCGCGATCGTGGCGACCGTGAAGGTGGAGCCGGTGGCGCACAGCGCCGTCCCTTCTTCCGTCGCAAAAAGACCTGCCCCTTCTCGGGCGCTGGCGCTCCGAAGATCGACTATAAGGACGTGAAGCTGCTGCAGCGCTTCATTTCCGAGCGCGGCAAGATTGTGCCGAGCCGTATTACGGCGGTTTCCGCCAAGAAGCAGCGTTTGCTCGCCAATGCGATCAAGCGCGCCCGCTTCATGGCGTTGCTGCCCTACGTGATCGAGTAGGAGGAACACATGCAAGTAATCCTGCTCGAACGCGTCGAAAAGCTCGGTCAGATGGGCGATGAAGTGAAGGTCAAGGACGGCTTTGCCCGTAATTACCTGCTTCCCGAAAAGAAGGCCCTGCGCGCCACCAAGGCGAACCGGGAATTCTTCTCGACCCAGAAGGCTCATCTCGAAGCCAACAACCTCGAACGCAAAAAAGACGCCGAGGCCGTTGCCGGCAAGCTGAAAGGCAAGACCTTCGTCCTGCTGCGTCAGGCCGGTGATCGTGGCCAGCTTTATGGCTCCGTCTCCCCGCGCGATATCTCCGATATCGTTACGGCGGGCGGTTTCACCATCTCCCGCACCCAGGTGCCGCTGGACAAGGCGATCAAGTCGATCGGCCTCTTCCCGCTGTTCGTGGTGCTGCATCCGGAAGTGCGCGTCAGCGTGACCATCAACGTCGCGCGCTCCGAGGAAGAAGCCGAACGTCAAGCCCGTGGCGAAGACGTCCTGGCCGAAAAATCCGACGCTGAAGAAGCCAAGGTCGCGGCCGAGGAACTCTTCGAAGAAGGCGCTGGCCTCAACGACGACGAAAAAGAAGAGACCGAGGAGTAATCCTCAGCTTCCGCAATCGTCATGGCCGGTCGGCCATCCAGATCAAGGCCCGGAGCAATCCGGGCCTTTTTTGTTGACGGTACTACCACCACCGTTGTCATTCCCGGCCGAGTGGTGTGAGCGCAAGCGAACAGCGCGAGGGGAAGGGAACCCAGGTTACGACCAGGCTCGATCCTCAAAGGGAGAAACATTTCACGCGGAGACGCGGAGGCGCGGAGAAAACCTTTTTTATCAAACCAGCGCTGCTGTGAGCAGAAGAACGGTAGCTCTCCGCGCCTCCGCGTCTCCGCGTGCCAATATTCCGTGGACGTCTGGAATAATGTGACCGTCGATTTGAACCTCGCGGGCACCGAACTATTTGATAATTCGACTTACCCAAACAGTCTGATCCTTGGAAGCGGTCACCACCGCGATCGTTCCCATCTCGTCGCTTGGCAAAAGCGGATAGGTTCTATTTCGTTCGGCAATAGTGTCACACGCCCACGCCACCACGTGGTCAACGAACTTACCGTCAGGCTCCGGGCTGTGCAGATAAATCGTCAGATTCTTCGTGTAGCCGCCATAACCACCTTTTGGTGGAATATTCATGTTGGTTTGAAGAGTCGCGAGCAATACGATTTGTCCTGTCGCATCGAAGATAACGGCCGCCTGCTCTGTCGCATTATGCGGCGTGAATCCGTCGAAGAACCATTCACCGCTGGGAAAGTGGAAACGGCTACCCGGGCCATATAAGGACTCTTCAACAACTTCAGATGTGGTGAAGCTGTGTCCAACAACATCAATACTGGACATTCTGCGCATAAACTTTTCGATGGCAGCGGGCAATTCCGGTTTGTGGTAGCTGTGGGACCATCCCGGCCCGCGCAGACCAGTGAAAATCTGATTGGTGTTATCGCACGCCTCCAATCGTCGCAAATTGCAGTCGCGATAGCCTTTTTCGTTCGCGCTCTCACTCGTTTGCGCGAAAGAGCAGGCGGATGCAGCAAGACCGGCAATTACAATAGCTGCGATGAAACCGGATAATCGCAAACATCTCGAAGATGGGACCGCCATGTCAGACCGCGCGTCGGAAGTTTGCACCAGCGTACTGTAGTCTCGGGACGGAGCAATCGGCATTATCGTTATGCGCCCCAACCGCATTCCAGCACCGCCACATTCACATCGGTGCGCCATTCAAAGCCCAGCGAATGATACAGCTTGATCGCCGCGTGGTTTTCTTTCCAGGAATGCAGGAACGGCGTTTGTCCGCGAGCGAAAATCTGCTCCGCCACCGCCGCCGACAGTTTTCGCGCAAACCCACGGCCGCGAAAATCGGGATGGGTGCAGACGGCGCTGACCTCTTGATAGCCCGGCGCAGTCATGCGCTCGCCCGCCATCGCCACCAGCCGCCCGCCCAGCTTGATGCCGAGGAAGCACCCCATCCGATGGGTGCGCGGCAGAAACGGTCCCGGTTCGGTCAGCGTCGCCAAGGCCAGCATCTCCGCAGCATCAGCCTCGCCCAGTTCCACGACGCCATCCGTTTCGGCCGCGGTAATCGGGCACGCCGCCACCAACTGCACCCCTGGGGCGGTCGTGCTCGCGACCAGCCCGGGCGGAATGGTGATTTCAGCCACCTGCATGACATAAACATGCTCGCCCGGCCCAACGAGAGCGGCCAGGGCCTGCAGCGCCTCCGGGCTATCATCGCGCGAAGTGGCAAAGAGATTGACGTCTGGCTGAAAGCGCTTGGCCAGAGGCCCACCGAGGGAG
>JARLIR010000152.1 GCA_031291635.1 Rhizomicrobium sp.
ATCCCTCACGGGCGTCCAGTTGGTCACCCCTGACCACGCCTTGAGGCTTCCCGTGTTGCGTACGCTTTCCTTGTGTACATGCCGCCGCCAGTATCCCGGTGCAGCAGCTGGGCGTAGACGGCACGCTGTTTCCGGTCTTCGCCACCGCGCTATCGCTCAACGACGTCCAGGTCACCTTTGCGAATTGGCTGAACAGCCTGGGCTATTGTCTGATGGCGATCCCGGCCGCCTTTTTCATTCGCAATATGGGCTACAAATCCGGTGTGGTCGCCGGTCTCAGCATCTTTGCCATCGGCGTGTTCCTCTACTACCCGGCGGCGGAACAGCATGGCTACAAGTTCTTACTCGGCGCCGGCTTTCTGGCCTATTCGGGATTGGCGCTGCTGGAGATCGCGGCCGATCCTTTGATCATGCAGATGGGCCCCGCCAAGAGCGCCATCCGCCGCCTGAACATCGCCCAAGCGCTCAATCCCCTGGGACAACTGCTCGGCTTCTTCGTGAGCACGTGGATCGTGGCCTCCGAGCTGCGCAATCCGATCGGGCAATTGGCGCATGCGCTGGTGCAGCCCTATTTCCTCATCGGCCTCTGTGTCCTGCTGTTTGCCTTTTTGATCGACAAGATTGCCTTTCCGCCGATTTCGACCGAGCGCGTGGCGCGCCAGGACAGCACCTTCGGTGACATCGCCCAGCTCTTGAAAATGCCCCTCTTCGTGTTCGCCATCGTGGCGCTCGCCCTCTACATGGTGGGACAGTCGTTCCTCTGGGATGTGACGCTGCGCTATGTCCATGCCGGACAGACTTCGGCAGCGGATCTGTTGTCGTGGTCGCTGCTCGCCTTTCTCATCGGCCGCTTTGCTGGAACGGCTTTGATGTTCCGCTTCGAGCCGGTTCGGCTGCTGGTGGTTTTCGCGGCGGCGGCGACGATCTTGGCGGCGCTGGCCGTGCTGCTGGGCGGCCGTTTCGGCGTTTTTGCCATTCTCGGGGCCAGCTTCTTCTTGTCGATCCTGTTTCCCACCATCTTCGGCTGCGCCGTGCAGAGATTGGGGCCGCACGTCAAATCGGCTTCGGCCATCCTGATCATGGCGTCCGGCAGCGCCAATATGGTGTTGCCGATTATCAAGCTGGTTTGCGGGCCAGCAGCGATTTCCTATATGGCGCTGGTTCCCGTGCTCTGCTTTGGCGCCATCTTGGTCTTTGCCGTGGTGCAGCAGCGTGACGGCGGCCTACGGCTGCAGCCCAGCCCCTAAGCACCCCTTCCGCCTGCGCGCCCGCCATGGCATCGTCGCCGCCATGAAGACTGAACTTGATTTGGTGCCGGGGCGTGACTGCGGCGACTGCACCGCCTGCTGCACCGTGATGGCCGTCGATAAGCCGGATTTTCAAAAAGAAGCGGGCGTCACTTGCCGCCATTGCGTTAGCGGCTGCGCCATCTACGACAGCCGCCCCGCCCTCTGCCGCGACTATTATTGCGCCTGGCGGCACTTGCCCATTCTCGATGACGCTTGGCGGCCGGATCGCTCCGGTGTCTTCGCCGAATTCGAAGCCGTCGATGATCTGACGGGCATCAGTCTGGTTTTGATCGGCAATCCGCTGAAAACGATCCGCCAGCGCTGGTTCATCGATTTTGTTACCACCGGCGTGCTCGGCGATGTTCCTTTGCTGCTGGGCATCCCCGGCCCGCGCGGCCGCCAAGGCGCCAGCCTGCTCCTCAACACCCGCCAGATGCGCGACGCCGCCAACACCTCACCAGGCCATGTGAAGGGCCTGCTGGAACAGGAACTGAAGCGCTTGCAAGCCCATGATTTTCCCAAGCGGGTCTTTGTGCATTCCGGGCACGATTTTGGCGCGTGACGAACGCCGCCGCTAATCTTTCAGCGTGATCGCTTTGGCGAGCTTCAGGGACTTGCCGCCGATCTTGTCTTTCACCACCACTTCGATTCGATAGGTTCCGCGCGGGTCCTGCGGCTCGAATCGGATCAGGAGAATTTCGGGCCGGTTGTCGAAGACGACAAAGCGTTGCGGCACTTTGCGTTTCAGCGCCACAAGGTCCTTATGCTCGGCCTCATAGAGCGTCCCATCCGGCTTGAACGTCTGGATGTCATAGACGACGTCTGTGGAAAGATCGTCTGCCAGCGCGATACCGGCGAAGGAAATGTTGACGGCAACATGGTCGCCCGGTTTGACCTGATGGAGCTCAGTCAGAATCGGGACTTGATCAAATGGCTTATCCAACTCCTTGAGATTTTCTTCACTGATCAGATTCAGCGTAGCGCAGAAACCATCATCGCAGTTGGGCATAACGAGATGTTGACCGTCGATCCGGGCAACCATCGCCTTCAGCGTCTGCTGCACAGGACCACTGCGTTTCTGCGCTTCTTGCCGGAGCATGCGCAGGATCAATTCGTGTTGACCTGCATTGGCCATCAATGACCACGCCACCGTCCGGTGAAAAACCGCATCCACCTTTTCGTTGGCGGAGAAGCTGACATGAGCATCGAGAAAATCGACCAAACGGGCTGGATAGGCGGTATTTCCGGTCGCGAAAAAAGCCGACCACATCACGTCCCAAGACCCAGGAGTGGTCAGAGGCAAAGTCGCGAAGCTGGCTGGTTGTTGCGCCACATAGTCCGGCGCGTCATGGAAAACGTCTTTGATCAAATCGGCATGGCCCGACAGCCACAAAGCGCGTTCGATGACATTTTTCGCGGCGCTGTTCGGCGCCACATCCGCTACCCAGCCGCGCACGCGCGTGGGATTGTCAACAAAGACGGCCGCGAGAAAGCTTGTCATCGGCATCACGCTGTTGGGCGACTTCGAGAAATCGCTAGCGGCAAGCCAATGGACATAAGCACCCACTTGGCTCACATCCTTATCGACGTAGTAATAGGTCATCCAGTGGCCGACACTGTTCAGGTCGGTGAACTGCGCTCGTGCAGGAACAAGCCCTGCCAGGCACAGGACCAATGCGATGATCACCCGCTTCATAAGTCACCCCCTGTTTGGGGAAGCATAACCCCGCTAGGCCCCAGGCGTCGTGCGGCCCTTTGGTCGTCGAAACAGCAGACCACCTATCAACTTCGCCCCAGGCGCTAGCGGGCGCGCGTTCGCTGCTTTGGTCGCATAGATCGAAATTGACACCGGTAGACAATTGCGTCCTACTCCCGCTGCATCGTCTCAGGAAGTGCCATGCCCACCACCAGCCGCCGCGCCGCCCTCAAAGCTTTCGGAATTGGCTCGCTGGGCCTTACTCTGCCCGCGGCCGAAGCCAAAGCGCCCGCCAAGCTCGCCCAATGGGCCAAGACCTTTGATGGCCAGCGCAAGGCCGATTTCGGCAATGGCAGCTTTCTCAACCCGATATTGGCGGGCGATCATCCCGATCCGGCCATCCTGAAAGACGGCGCCGATTACTACATGACGTTTTCGTCCTTCGAGGCTTATCCGGGCTGCACCATCTGGCACAGCCGCGACCTCGTAAATTGGCAACCGGTCACCGCGGCGCTGACGAAAAATATCGGCGCCGTTTGGGCGGTCAGTTTGGAGAAATGCGGCGGGCGCTATTTCCTCTACATCCCGACCAAGCAAACCTCGCCCGGCACCAAGACTTCGATCTATGTCAT
>JARLIR010000153.1 GCA_031291635.1 Rhizomicrobium sp.
CAGTTTCCTAAACTGAGGGCCGCGTGTTCGAGTCACGCCGGGGTCACCACCACGCAGCGGACAGCAGGCGCGATCGGGTAGTGTGCGGAAAATTCACCCAGATGCTGCGTTGGCGCGAGCTTTGCGAACTCGCCGATCTGCAGCGCCTTGGCGGAGTGATAGAGACCGTCACACCGATGCGGCTTGCCAGTGTGATCACGCTGAGCGAAGGCGGAAAACGCCAAGTCCAGCGCATGCGCTGGGGTCTGGCGCCACCCGGCTCCCGAGACCCGGCCAAGCTCAAACCCCATATCCATGCCAGGGCCGAGACCATCGACGAAAAGCCCGCCTTCCGCGATGCCTTTCGCTTCCGACGCGGTTTGCTCGCGGTGACAACCTTCAACGAGGGGCGCGAGATCACCCCGACCAAGACCGAGCAGCATGTGTTGACGCCGAAAGACGGCGCGCCTGTGGGCATCGCGGTCATTTGGGAGAGAGGGACGGCGGATAACGCCGGAGCGTTGCTGTCCTTTGCGATGGTGACAGTGCCAGCCAATCCGCTCATCGCGACCATTACCGACCGCATGCCTGCGCTGATTGCAGCCGATGACTGGCCGCTCTGGCTCGGGGAAATACCGGCCAGTCTGGCGACCGTGAAAGCCTTGCTACTGCCCTCGGACCGTGATCTCGACATGCAACCAGCCGATAAACGAAAGCGCAGCGATCAGCCGGACTTGTTCTGAACCGACTGTTTCCTGACCGTCTTTTTACGAGCAGCCTTTGCAGGAATGTTCCAGGGCTTAACCACTTCCTTGGGCGCGCGGACAGCCCCAGCGGCACTAGGGCCAGAAATTAGAAATTCCAGCTCTTCCTCGCTGACCCCATGCAAACGCGCCAAAAGGTCGAGCCGGGCGATGGCGAGAATTTCCGCTGTCTCCCCATAGCCCGCCGCCTGCAGCTCTACTATGCAGGCCGTTATCATGCAGAGGACATCTTCCGCTGCCGCGTCACGGCCTGCTTGCCCACGCTTAAGCGTTCTTGAAGCAAGCGCCCGCTGGGGCTGAGTGCGTGAATATGACCTCAACGGAACTACCCAATCATAACCGGATAGACCTTCGCCTTGCGGGCCCAGTCGTGCGGTGTGGTCGCGCTCCCCGTCACGGTCACGCCATATCAAACTCAGCCAGCGATTTGATGTAGGCCAAGGCTTCCTTGCGTTTCTCCGGGTCCTTGATCTTCATAAAATTCACCAACAACTGGCGCCCGAGCAGCGCCGCATCCGAATCATTTGTCGCCTCGGCCGACGCCGCTGCGGGAGCCCCGAAGAAATTCGATACCGGGATGTTCAAGATCTCTGCGATCTCCATCAGCCGCCCGGCGCCGACGCGATTAACGCCGGTTTCGTATTTCTGCACCTGTTGGTAGGCAATGCCGAGCTTATCGGCGAGGCCTTGCAACGTCATCTTCGCGCTTTTGCGATGGTGACGTATCGATTGACCAACTTCGGCATCGAGTAGACGCGAACGCTTCCTTCTATCGGGCGATAAATTCGGCTCCTGCGAGGACTTCATTGCGATCTCATTCTTCTGTGCGCAGTTCATTATTTTTCTCGAAAACTAATAACGTCCAAAGGGGACGCAACCAAGATACTCCGCCTGCGTTTCCCGCAAATCCCATTGAGAGTAGGTGTTATCGGAACATCAGGTTTAGCTTATTCGAGCGTCAACCAACAACCAACGGCCAGCGCCGGAAGGTAGTTCCTCTTTTCGCCAATTCCGTGTGTGCGACCCGGGTAAGTTCGTCCGAAAGCGAACAGTTGGCATGGACACCCAAAGACGACCATCTTCCGAAACATCTCAAAAAGCGCCTAATACACAACAAAACCACGGCAATGGGTTCTGCGGCGCAGGAAATAGTCCGCCGACGAAGCGCTATGGTTGTCGCAAAACACACCCGTCCCTCAAGAGAAAGTGATGGGATTAGAGTGGCTTCAATCTGCTTACGCGACGCTCCGCCGCATCCTCTGCTTACGGAAGTAGCTAGAGCACATCGCTGAGGCGAATTTCACACCGCTCGTTCGAGCTTTTTTCGGCAAGCGCCAGCACATCCATGACAGCAAGCGCGTCACTGGCACTGACGGGCACTGGCGCGATGCCCCGCAAACAGTCACGCAAGCCGCAGTAAAAAGCGCGATAATCACCGGCAATCGTGGACGGCACCACTTCGCTTCCACCCGGCAAAACCAGATGCCCCGGTCTGGGATCGTTCCCGAAGCCGGGTTCACCGATCACACCTCCCGCCACCAGAGCGCTCTGCTGCGGATCAAGCCCATGCTTGACGTAGCTGGCTTTGGGACCGTGAACGACCCAGCGCAGATCGCTTTGGGCCAGATAGTTTCCCACCAATACCACCCGCAAGGTCTCGTAGCGCAGCAGCACACGGAAATAATCGGTGGTAACCCCGCCAGGCCGAATCGCATCGATATCGGCGGCGAGGGCCAACGGCATGCCGAACAAATTAAGCGCTTGATCCAACAGATGGGCGCCCAAATCGTACCAGGAACCGGACGACGGCCCCGGCTGCTCGCGCCAGCGCTGGCTCGGTGTCGGGCGGTAGAGATCGAAATGCGATTCGACATAGGCGACGTCGCCCAGCGCGCCCTCTGCAATCAGTTTTTTCAGAGTGAGAAAATCGCCATCCCAACGCCGGTTATGGAAAACGCTGAGGATGCGGCCCTTGGCCTTTTGCATCAGCAAGCGGGCCTCTGCGGCGGTTTCGGCAAAGGGCTTGTCGATCACGACGTGCTTGCCGGCTTCTAGCGCGCGCGTCGCTAGGCTGGCATGGCTGCTATTGGGCGTCGAGATCACCACCACATCGATTGTGGGATCGGCGAAGACGGTTTGCGGATCAGCCACCACCGGTACATGCGGATAGGCTTTGCTGATTTCGTCCTTACGGCTCGAAACAATGGCGGCGAGCTTCAGTCCTTCCACGGCGCTGATATAGGGGGCGTGAAACACCCGCCCCCCCAAGCCGTAACCGATCACGGCGATATTGAACGCCTTGTTCACAGCGCAATTTCCCGGCCTTCGGCAACGCTTCTGTCACCCGCTTCCAACACATCCATCACCGCGATGGCATCATCAAGCGCCACAGGGTTGGGCAGACCGCCCAAGATGGCATCGCGTACCGCGATGTAGAAGGCTCTGGTATCGGCCACGCCAATCGGGGCTTGGCGCTCGCTACCGTCGCTCAAGGTCAAGGTTCCCGGGAAGCGATCGGGGCCTTCGCGCGTATCGATTCCTTTTTTGAAGAAGCTCGCCTTGCTGCCATGGACGATGAAACGGATTTCCTGTTCGGGCGCCAGAAAGCAGCTGGTCAGCACCACGCGCAACTTTTCATAGCGCAGCAATGCTTGGAAGTAATCGGGGGCACCATCGTTTGAGCGTTGCACGCCAATATCGGCGAAAATCGCATTGGGCTTGCCGAAGAGTTGCAAGGCTTGGTCGATCAAATGCGGGCCCAAATCCCACCAGGTGCCAGCGCCCGGGCCGGGCTTTTCGCGCCAGGCATCGGGCACCTGCGGCGAATAGCGGTCGAAATGGGATTCGTAAAAGACGATCTCACCCAGTGTACCGTCGCCAATGAGCCCCTTCAGGGTGAGGAAATCGCTGTAATAGCGGAAATTATGGAACACGGTGAGTTGGCGGCCCGCCACTTCGGCGAGGCGCTTGAGTTCGCGCGCCTCTGTTCCTGTCACCGTAAAGGGTTTGTCGACCACCACATGCTTGCCAGCTGCCAGGGCAGCCGCTGCAAGGGGAAAATGCGCCGTATTGGGCGTCGAGATCGCAATCAGATCAATCGAAGGATCGGCAAACACGTCCTCTGGCGTCGCCACCACGGTCACGCCGGGATGGGTCTTGGCGATTTCGTCTTTGCGTGATGAGACAATGGCCGCCAGCGTCAACCCTTCGGTGCGGGAGATGGGATCGGCATGAAAAACGCGGCCGCCGAAGCCGTAACCGATCAAAGCGACCTTGAGAGGATTGGTCATGAGAAAAACACCCGCGCCCGTTTGCTGAGAAGAAAGGCATAATTGACGACCAGCCACAGAAGCGAAAGGCAAATACGCGTGAGCGCGGCCCCGGCAATCGGGCCCTGGTAGCCGTTGTCCCAAGCCCAGAAAAGCGTCATGGCACTTTGCACAACCAGCAAGCCCAAAAACAGCGTGATGAAGCAAAGGAGTAGTTTGCGCCCCAGGCGATTGCCGAACCAAGCCGCATGGGCCGAGAGGGTGATACCGAGACCGCAAATCCCACTGATGGCAGCTTGCCACGGCGCATAGCCGCGCTCCTCCGCGACCAGACTGGAAGCGATTAAAAACACGGCCAACAAGCCATTGCCGAGGCACAAGACCCAAACCGACAGCGGTCGCTTCCCCATCGTGCCCTCCCCTGATTGCGCCACTCTAGACCAACGGTGCAGACGCGGCGCCCACTATTAAAGGCGTCGAAAAGCGCCCCGCTCTGCCCGCGCGATTTGAAAGACATGCGCCAGCGTCGCTGCGGACAAGGCCAGTTCTGGCGGCCCTTCAGCGGCAAGCCGTCCGCCAGCAAGCACCAGCACTGCGTCGCAATGCGCTTCGGCCAAAGTCAGATCGTGCAGAGTAATGGCGACTGCCGTGCCCCGCGCCGCTTCCTCGCGCAACAACTCCATCAGTCGGATCTGATGCGAGGGATCGAGATAGGCCGCCGGCTCATCGGCCAAGAGCACCGATGCCCCGGTCGCCAGCGCTCGCGCGAACAACACCCGCGCCCGTTCGCCTGCCGACAATTCGTCCATACGCCGCTGCGCCAAAGCAGAAGCATCGCAGCGCGCCAAAGCATCTGCGACCGCCACCCGGTCCTTGAGATCGGCCGGCATAAAGCTGTCGCGATGTGGCAAACGCCCCAGCATCACGACCTCCGCCGCCAGCATTGGCCAGCGCGCCTCACCGCCTTGCGGCAAATAGGCCATGGCGCGAGCCAATGCCTCACGTTTCCATTCACTCAGGGGACGGCCGCCAATGCGGATGACACCGCGTGACAAAGCCTGCAACCCTAGCGCAGCGCGCAACAGTGTAGTTTTGCCCGCACCATTGGGGCCGATAACACCGGTGACGGTGCCGGGCTTGAACGCGGCCGAGAAACCGCAGAGTGCCGCGCGCGCGCCAAAAGCGACCGAGACATTTTCGAAAGTGACCGCACTCATACGGCGCGCCTCACCTTGAGGATCAGCCAGAGGAAGAAGGGTGCCCCGAAGAGCGCCGTCACCACGCCGAGCAGAAGCTGGCCATCGGGGGCAATCAGCCTGAGGCCGACATCGGCACCCGCCACCAGCGCTGCCCCACCCAAAGCTGAAGGCAAGATCAGGCGCGACGGCTGATGCCCGAAATAGGGTCGCAGCAAATGCGGTACCACCAAACCGACGAAACTCACCGCGCCTGCCGCGGCAGTGGCCGCGCCAGTCGCGAGTGCTACGCCCAGCACGACACGTCCGCGCACACTCGCAACGTTGACACCGAGGCTTTCCGCAGCCTCCTCGCCCAAGGTCAAGGCATCAAGCCCGCGCCCGGTCGAAAACAACAGCGCCAACCCCACCGCCGTAAACGGCAAGGCATAGGAAAGATCGCTCATGGTGCGGTCCTTCAAAGAACCCATCATCCACAACACCATCTCGCTCATGGCGTAGGGATTGGCGGACAACGAAAGCGCCAGCGCCGTCAGCGCGGTGGCAAAACTGGCGATTGCCACGCCCGCCAAAACGAGGGCAATGGCTCCGGCCCCGCTGCGCGACAAAGCGTAAAGGATCGCCGCCGAAACCAGCGCCCCGAAAATCGCGAACAGCGGCAGTGTCAGAGGATGAATAGCAACCAGCCCGAAATAGAGCGCCAGCACCGCGCCCAACCCGGCGCAGGAGGTCACGCCGGTGACGCCCGGCTCGGCCAGCGGATTGGCGAATAACCCTTGCAAGGCCGCGCCGCTCCCGGCCAGGGCCGCGCCGACCACCAATGCCAATGCTGCTCGCGGAAAACGGATTTCCTGAGCCACAATCCCTGCTGTGCCTTGGCCGTCGAACAGCCCGCGCAGCAGCGCACTTGCCGGGATATGCGCCGGCCCAAGCAAGAATGACCAAGCACCGAAAACCAGCGCCGCCAGCAAAAGTGCCATCGTCAGGCGCACATCTCTGGCGAGACTTGGTGCCCCCACGGCTAAAATCGTTGTCGCGTCCATCGCGGCCTTTCTGTCGCCGCGGCCGTTCAAACGGCTCCTACGGCGCACCCCGGCCGACGGATGGACGACGCGCTCCGGCAGGTTTCCTGGCTCTGCGGCTCTTGAGGCGTGGGTGCCTTCCCAGTCTTTCGACCAGTGGCATCCCACCAAACGCCGCTGACAGTTGCGGGGGCAGCCACGGGATTCCCACCCGTGTTCCCTTTCCGGTGCACGCGGCGGAATTTAGGGCAGTCGCCGCCAAAGTGCGAACGCTTTCTCAGGGTCGCGAATGGCTGCGCCGCGCCCGGCTGGCCAAGGCGGCCAAGGGCTTGGCGCTGTCGACCGACCATGGCCCCGGACACATCAGCGGCGTCAGCGTGGCGAATACCATATAAGTACGCCCTTCCAGGGCCTTGAACGCCGGATGGTGCAGGATGGCATAGGCCCGGGCGGAGCCGCTTTTTTCCTCTCCGCCCAGAATCAGCAACTCGGGAGCGGCCGCGATTACCGCCTCCACCGGCAATTGCCCTGTCCTTGTCAGCACCGGCGCGCTATTCACGATGCCGGAGAGGCGCAAAACCTCCTCCGTGACGCCTTGGACGGCGGCATAGCCCTGAGGCTCGAAAAGAATGGCTGAAACCGGTGGGTGGGGCGCGGATGCCTTAGCGGCGGCGATCTTGGCGTCCATCTCGGCGAGCAGCGCCCTGGCTTTGTCCGGCACTCCCAGCCGGTCACCCAGCATTACGATGATGGCACGAATATCCGCCAGCGAATTGGCCCAAGGCACATCCAACACCGCCACGCCCAGACGCTTCAGGTTCTGGTGCAGGCGCGGATTGGTCCCGGCATACATCACCACCAGATCGGGCTTCAGCGCCGTCACTGCCTCAGTCGACGGATGGATGGTGGGAACCCCCACGGCCACATCAGCGATAGTGGAGACCACCGGGTGGCGGTCCACCGCCTCATAGGACAAGGCCGCAATGGCCGTGCGCGGCAGCAGGCGGTAAACATATTCGTCTGTACACAAAAAGGTGGAGACGACGCGGTGGGGGGGTGCCGCCGAGACTGGAACAAAAAGACTAGCTGCAGCGCAGACCAGGACTGCAAAGCCCCTATGAAATACGCACCCCTTGTCGTTGGCCATAAAGTACCTACATCCTTGCTGACTTGAGGGGATTACCACATGCGAAACATGATTGCCGCCTTCGCCTTTGTAACGGCGACGTCCGTGGCCGCGCTCGCCGCTGGCTCGGCTGACGATGTGCTCAAAGCCAACAAAGCCGCCACGGGAGGCGCCGCTTGGGATGCCAAAGCCGCGGCCAGCATCGAAGGCGATTATAGCGGTCAGGGCATGACGGGAACCACCCATTCGCTCAATGATCTCAAGGATGGCCGCTCGGCCAACGAATTCAAGGTCGGGCCCGCGGTAGGCGGCAATGGCTTCGACGGCACCACGCCCTGGATGCGCGACACCTCGGGCACCATCACCGAACAAAAGGGCGGCGATGCCGTCGTTGTTGCAATCAACGATGCCTACCGCAATGCCAACAAATGGTGGCTGGCTGATCATGGCGGCGCAACCATCGCCAGCAAAGGCGAAGTTGCGGACCCCGGCGGGCGCTATGATGTTCTCTCCGTCACTCCCAAACTTGGCAAACCCTTCGAGGCGTGGTTCGACACCAAAACGCATTATCTGGTGAAGACGGTGGAGGTGCAGGGTTCGCAGAACGTCACCACCCTGCTCTCCGATTACCGCCCCGAAGCCGGTGTGGTAATACCGCACAAAATCGTGATCGATACCGGCATGGGCGAGAAATACCTGCAGACGATCCGCATCACCAAAGTGGAATTCCTGCCTGCTCAGCCTGCCACCGCCTTCGTCGCGCCCAAGCTTGCGGTCACCGATTTTTCGATCGCTGGCGGCGCTGCCGAGACCACCGTGCCGGTGCAGATCGTCAACAATCATATTTTTGGCGAAGCCAAAGTGAACGGCCAAGGCCCCTTCACTTTCATCTTCGACACTGGCGGCCACAACATCATCACGCCTCCGGTCACCAAACAGCTTGGCCTCAAAGTCGAAGGCAGTCTGGCGGGCGGCGGTGCGGGTGAAGGCGTCATGGAAGGCGGTTACGTCAACGGCGTGGAGTTTGCGGTCGGCAAAGCCAGCGTCAAGAATCAGCTTGCCATCGTTTTTCCGCTCGACCGGCTTGGTGAAATCGAAGGCGTACCGCTGCCGGGCATGGTCGGCTACGAGACCTTCCGGCGCTTTGTCACCCGCATCGATTACGGCGCGGGCACCTTGACCCTGATCGATCCGGCGAAATTCGATCCGAAGGATGCGGGCACGCCGGTAAAGTTCGAATTCAACGAACATGTTCCCGAAGTGGCGGGCACCTTCGAAGGCATTCCGGCCAAATTCGATATCGACACCGGTTCGCGCGCCGAGATCACCGTCAACAAACCCTTTGCCGAGAAAAACGGTCTGCGCGCCAGCCATCCTAAAGGCGTTGATGCCGTGGAAGGCTGGGGCGTTGGTGGCCCCTCGACAGGCTATGTCATGCGCGCCAGCGAACTGACACTTGGCACGGTGAAGGTCGGTCCCGTTGTCGCCTCGCTCAGTGACCAGAGCAAAGGCGCCTTCTCGGGTAGCGATTTTTCCGGCAATGTCGGTGGCGGTGTCCTCAAACGCTTCACGGTCACCTTCGATTATAACAACAAGGTGATGTATCTGAAGCCACGCACCGGCCCGATCAGTGACACCGGCACCTTTGACCGCACCGGTCTCTGGATCAATGTCGGCGGTGGCGGGTTCATCGTTGTCAGTCTCACCAAAGGCGCTCCGGCGGAACAAGCCGGTCTCAAGAAAGATGACATTATCGTAGCAGTGGATGGTGCCCCCACGGGCAGCCTCACGCTCGGTGATCTGCGCAAACGCCTACGCAACGATGCGCCCGGAACGGTCGTGACATTCAAAGTCAATCGCGGCGGCACTTTGCAGGACATTAAGGTGACCCTGCGCGATTTGATCTAGGACTGCGAACACGATTTCGTCAGCGCTCACCGTTCGTCAATTGGACCGCTTGAAACAGGCCTTGTGCGGGGCCATGTAGGGAGTTGACGAATTCAAGCGGAGCCAATCCCATGACTAATGCGGCAAAATCCGGTACCTTCAAGATCGGTGGCATACTGGAAGTAAACCGCCTCGGTTTCGGTGCCATGCGCATCACCGGTCCTGGAATCTGGGGCGATCCTGAGGATCCGGCGGAAGCCAAGCGCACCCTGCGGCGGGTGCCTGAACTCGGTATCAATTTCATCGATACTGCTGATTCCTATGGCCCGTCCGTCTCCGAAGAGCTGATCCGCGAAACGCTGCATCCCTATGCCAGTGTGGTGATCGCCACCAAAGGCGGCTTGGTGCGCAGCGGTCCGAATATCTGGATCCCGTTCGGTCGCCCTGACTATCTCATTCAAGAAGCCCATCTCAGCGCGCGCCGTCTTGGCGTCGAACAGATCGCACTGTGGCAACTCCATCGCATCGATTCCAACATTCCGCGCGATGACCAATTCGGCGCCATCAAACAGCTCCTGGACGAAGGTATCATCGCCCATGCGGGCCTCTCCGAAGTCACGGTAGCGGAGATCAAAGCGGCGCAGAAGATCTTCCCGGTCGCCACGGTACAAAACCGCTACAACCTCGCCGATCGCGCCAGCGAATCTGTGCTCGAATACTGCGAAGCCCAAGGTATCGGGTTTATTCCATGGTTCCCGCTGGCCGCAGGTGATCTGGCCCGGCCCGGTTCAGTGCTTGACGCCATCGCCAAAAAGCACAACGCTGCGCCGAGCCAAGTAGCGCTCGCCTGGGTTCTGAAGCGCAGCCCCGTGATGTTGCCGATTCCGGGCACCAGCAAAGTCGCCCATCTCGAAGAGAACGTCGCGGCAGTGAACATCACCCTATCCGACGAAGACTTCGCCACCCTCGACCAAGCAGGCAAGAAAGCCTAACGGGCTCCCCACAAAAAGAAACGGCACGACATCATCGCTGACGTCGTGCCGTTTATTTATCTGATCGCGGGTACTGCGGACCGCAGTTTTACTTCATGCCGAGAAAGTCTTTCTTGCCGACTTCAACACCGGCTTGGCGCAGAATCGCGTAGGCGGTGGTGAGGTGGAAGAAGAAGTTTGGCAGCGCGAAAGTGGTGAGATAGGCCTCGCCCTTGAAGTGCAACACTTGCGGACCGGCCTTCAGCTCGATGTCCTTATCATCGGAGCCTTCGAAGGCTTCCGGCTTCACGCTCTGGATGAAGTCAAGCGTTTTGGCAACGCGCGCCTGCAGCGCTTCAAGCGTGGTTTCGGTGTCGGTAAAGCTCGGCACTTCGGTACCCGAAAGTCGGGCGGCAGCGCCCTTGGCGTGATCGGTGGCAATCTGCACCTGACGGGCCAGCGCAAACATGTCCGGCGTCAGGCGGGTCGCCGCCAGCACGGCGGGATCGACCTTTTTAGCCGCGCAATAGTCGCCCGCCTTGGTCAAGATGGCGGACAATGCGTTCAGATACTGCACAAAAACCGGGATTGAGGCCCGATACATGGAAATCGCCATGTTTCTCTCCTGCGGTGGGGGTTATTGTTCTGGCCGCCATAGCTAAGCACTCCCCCGCCCCGCCGCAAGGATTCTGACGCACCGCTGAGGCCCTTAGACACATCATTTTGGTGTCCATTCTGTCATGAGGAATGGGCTAATGTCCGCCGCGTTTCGCGTTGAGTCTTGGAGTTTCGACATGACATTGCGTGCCACCCTGTGCGCCCTTTCCCTTGCCCTTTTTGCCACTACCGCCTCGGCGAGCCCGGTGTTGATGATCTCGATAGATGGTCTTCGCCCCGCCGATGTCATCGACGCCAAGAAAAAGGGCCTCGCCCTGCCGCACCTGACCGCTTTCTTGAAGGAAGCGGCCTATGCCACGGGCGTACGCAATGTCCTGCCCACAGTGACCTATCCCGATCACACCACGCTGATCACAGGCGTTTGGCCCGACAAGCACGGCATCGGCAACAACGAGACCTTCGATCCCACAGGTAAGAATCTCGGCGGCTGGTACTGGTATGCCAGCGACATCCGGGTGCCGACGCTGTGGGATGCGGTGCATGACAAGAAAGGCATCGTCGATTCCATTGACTGGCCGGTCAGCGTCGGCACCGCCTCTATCGATTACAATCTGCCGGAGTATTGGCGCGCCCAGACGGCAGACGACATCAAGCTGCTCGTAGCGCTATCGACGCCCGGTTTGGTGCCGCGATTGGCAAGAGACACCGGCCTGCCGCTACAAGCACTGGTGGGCGAAGAGCCCAAGCATGATGTTAGCCGGACGCGTTATGCCCAGAAGATGCTGGAGTTCACCTTCCCCGAATTCATGACGGTCCATCTCGTCAGCCTTGATCATTATCAGCACACCTATGGGCCGGATTCAGCGGAATCCAAATCAGCGCTGGAGCAACTCGACAGCGATGTCGGCGATCTCGTCGCCAGCGCCCGCAGGACCATGCCGAACGTCACCATCGCCATCGTCTCCGATCACGGCTTTGCGCCTGTGCACGCCGAAGCCAATATCGGCAAAGCTTTTGTGGATGCGGGGCTGATTACCCTCGACCCCAAGACGCACAAGGTCATCGCCTGGGATGCCATGCCGTGGAATGCGGGCGGATCTTCGGCCATCGTTCTTGCCCATCCCGACGATCAGGTCGTGAAGGACAAAGTCGTTGCCCTGCTGAACAAGCTGCAGGCCGATCCCAGCTCCGGCGTGGCACGTTGGATCGACAAGGCAGCCATCGACGCGCGCGGCGGCTCAACGAAAGCCTCGTTCTGGGTCGATTGCAAAATCGGTTATTCGACGCTGTCCAACTTCACCCAGCAGATGCCGACGACACTGAAAGGCACCCACGGTTATTTCCCCGACAACAAGGAAATGCGCGCCACCTTCATGATCGCGGGCCCTGGCATCAAAGCGAAAAATCTCGGCGACATCGACATGCGCGACATCGCCCCAACCCTGGCCAAAATCCTCGAAGTGCCGCTGCCCACCGCCAACGGCAAGCCGCTGTTATAAGCGCCCACCGTCATGGCCGGCCTCCGAGCCGGCCATCCAGGTTACACCGCTGCGGGCACCAGCTTGGCCAGCGCACCGAGCACAGCAGTCACACCCTTCAGCCTCGCTTCAGGCGAATCCCAATTGCGCGCCAGCACGACCTTTTGATCAGGCCGCACTTTCATCGTGCTGGCATGCTCACTGATCAGACGCACCAAACCGAGCGGATTGGGGAAGGTGTTGTGGCGGAAGCTGATCACCCCGCCCTTCGGCCCCGCTTCGATCTTCTCCACCGAAGTTTTGCGGCAGAGCTGCTTGATCTGCACGATCTCGAAGAGATGTTTCACTTCCACTGGTAAGGGGCCGAAACGGTCGATCATCTCGGCGGCGAATTTGTCCATCTCGGCGCGCGTTTCCACTGTGGATAGCCGCCGATACAGCGCCATGCGCACATTGAGGTCGGGCACATAGGCTTCGGGGATCAGCACCGCCGCGCCGATATTGATGGTGGGAGACCATTGCTCATCCGCCGCTTCCAAGCCGTCGCCGCCAGCACGTAACTGCGCCACAGCTTCTTCCAGCATCTCTTGGTACAGCTCGATGCCGACTTCCTTGACGTGGCCGGATTGCTCCTCGCCCAACAGATTGCCAGCGCCGCGAATATCCATATCGTGGCTCGC
>JARLIR010000154.1 GCA_031291635.1 Rhizomicrobium sp.
CAGCAGGTAAATGCGGCGGCGCACACGGCGCTCAAGAACTACAAAGCGCCGGCCTTGTGGCAGAACTACAAGCTGGTCAATGTCCAGTGGCAGCAGTTCAACACCGCCGAAATCGACACCACTGGCAGCAACACCAACAGGCTTGCATCGACCTATAGCCTGGCGAACAGCGTGGTGGAGACGGACAACACGCTCCAAGAGTTCTTCGGCGGCCTGTTTGCACCGGGAGCCGCGTTCTTCAAATCTCAGTTCGAGCAGCTCACCTCGACTCCCAACACCACAACCAAAGTCTACAACATCTTTGATCCGCCCAGCGGTAGCGTGCCGCCGAACCAGTTCACCCGTACCGATATGGGTGGCTGTATGGGTTGTCATGGCCGGGCGCAGCGCGCTGGCACCGATTTCAGCTTCACGCTGTCTGGTGGTCCGGTGGCCATGCCCGAATTCGGCGTTCCCGCCGCGACCACGGCGACCGCAAACGGACGGCCCAATGTCGCGTTGGGATTTGACAAGAGCCGCCTGAAGAAACTGCACAACGCACTGGGCGGATACTAACGTATGTCCTCGTGTGCTCCGTGCCGCGCGCACGGAGCACATGGGGGACAAAGTTTGCTGGACGGCGAAAGAAGGAGTCGCGACGGTTTGCTTAACGCTCTGCACACCATTGACGGCTACCCGCTTGACATGGATGCCGCGGTCTTTGAGCACTATCCGGCGATGAAGCTTGGTCATCGGACCAGCGCCCTGTACTTCGCCGAACGACTGGCGCCGATCGCGCGGCAGTGGATCACGCGGGAGCAGAACAGCGATTGGGTGCTGACATCGCCGCCGCTGCAAGGCCTGCCTTGCGGCGCCAATCTGATCTGCCGAGCGCTGTTCGACATTCTGGTGCGGTCATTGCCGTCCGGCAGGATGCCGCTCTTCGACGCGCTGGAAATTCAGGGCAAGCGGCTCCCGATACAGAACGAAGCGGACTTCGTGCGCTACAATGAATACAGCAAGCAGAACCTGAAAACGCGGCAAGACTTCCATCTCGAAGGCGCCGAACCCGCCCAGTACGACCTTGCCAATTTCGTCGGCCGTCGCGCCATCTTCGTGAACGACATCAACGTCACCGGTACGCAACTCGGATCCATAGAGAGTCTCCTTCGGCAGGCTGGCGCCACAAGCATTGACGTCTTGCTCGTCGTGAACGTCGAGCGGCGGATCGGACAGGCGTTCCCCCAACTCGAAAACGAGATCAACGTGTCGCGACTTTCGGCCTTCGAGGAGTTCACGGCATACCTGCGCGATTGCGATTTCCAATGCACTGGGAAGCTGATTTCACGGCTCATGTCCCACACGATCGAAGAACTCGCTTTCATCTTCAGGACGTTCGATGCCGCCAAGTGCGAGATGATCCGCGACGCTATCATCACTGAAGGCTTGTACGGCGGTGTGTTGTTCCGGGACAAAATGCGCATCGTTGAACGTGCCGCCCACCGTGCTGTGAGAGCTTGAGGAGCCCCCAATGCCTGCAGTGCCTTTTGATATCAACCACACAGTTCCCATCATCGAACCTGCAGTCTATGCCGGCGACTACACAGTGCTTCCTTTCGACACCCGCGACCCGCGCCGTGATGAGCCCATGGTACGGTTGGAAACTGTGAATGTCGCTTACGAGTCCCACCACGCCAGAACGGACGGAAAGAACTGGCCTTATTTCGGACCGGTGCCGGGTGCGCGCAAGGACGTGTGGTTGCGCAAAACGGTCGCTGCAATGTTGGCCAAGGTCAATGACAGGCTTCGGTCTTTTGATGTCGAGTTGATCGTCCTAGATGGATATCGCACGGTTGCTTGCCAGAAGGGCATGTGGGAATTCTTCTATAGCGAGGCCGTGCGCGGCACGCCCCAGATGTGGCGCGCACAGGCATTGGAGCACGCCGTCGATCCCAGCGATTTCGACGTGAATGATCCTGCGACCTGGCCGACCCATTCCACAGGCGCGGCGGTGGATCTGACACTTCGAATCCGTTCGACGGGAGAGATTTGCGATCTAGGCGGTCGGTTCGAGGACATCAACGAGGTCGCCGCCACCGACTACTTTGAGCGCAAGCTCGCAGCGGGAGAGATTGCGAGTGACGACCGCCGGCTGTGGTATCGCCGATTGCTGCATGGGGCGATGCAGGGCGAGGGGTTCGAGAATGATCCTTTCACGTTCTGGCACTATGATTGGGGCAGCCAGCTCTACGTGAAAATGAGCCGGGCGCTGCGCACGGACCCGCCCAAGGCCGCTTGGTATGGCTACATCACGCCGCCGCCTTGAATTCATTTTCGCGTTCGAACCGCATGGGGCGGGGCGTCCCATCAGCGTTTGGCCGCCATTTGGGTTCTCTCCAGGCCCAAGCGAACGACCTCCGCGATAAAGGCTGTATGACCGAAACGGCGAAATTGCGTCGCGTCGGAATCCCGGTTCAGATTGGAATTGGGATTGGCTTCGAGAAAGTAGCAGCGCCCCTCGAGAACCCTGAAGTCGAACCGCGCGTAACCGTCCAGGCGAAGCGTCGCGAAACAGGTTGCGGCTGCTGTGGCGACAGCACCAACCTCAGGCTCGAAAATGGGATCGCAGGCGACGTAGTCATTGCCATGGTGCCGCTTTAAATTGCGGCCGTTCTTGACTTCGTGGGCGTAAAGGTAGGGGTCGCCCGCTCGTTTGGGGCGGTTTAACACCGACACGCCCCACACCTTGAGCGTGCCTCCCACCGAGCCGGTGACGGTTATCGTGTACTCCGTGCCGTCAATGTACTGTTCTGCCAGGACAGCCTGTTGTGTGTGCCGCCACACCGATTGGGCCCGCCTTTGCGCTTGGTGGGAGTTCGCGACCACGCTCTTGCTGGTGATGTGCTCGCTGCCGTCGCCACGTAAGGGCTTGATAATTAGTGGCCACTGCACGCGAGACGCCCAGTCGTCGCGCTCGGGCGTCCAAAGATACGTTCTGGGAACGGCGATGCCGGCAGCCTCCACGATTCGTTTGCTGGCTTCCTTGTCCCGGCAGAGCGATAAGGCGGCACTGGACGCTCCAGTGAACGCAAAGCCGTAATGCTCTAGCAACGTCGCAAAGAAATGATCCCGGTCACGGTCTCCTTGATAGTGTTCCGTGAGGTTGAAAACCAAGCCTGCTTGCCAGCCGCGGATCTCGGATAAAGTTTCGGACGCCGACAGGGCCAGCGGCCAGACTCTGATATGATGGCCCAGTTCGCGCAGCGCGCCGCAAACGTCCCTTTCAGCATTCGCATCCGCGCGAAGCGTCCCGTCACGTTTGACCGTCTCCTGATCCACAACGACCGCAATATTCATTGACACAGCCTGCTTTCGTCATGCGCCTCAGAACAATGGGCCCGCGCGACGATTCACAAGTAGTGCGATTCGTAGACTAGCGTGCCAAGATTTTCGGCAACTACCCGTAGCCATTCGGGAAAGCTCGTGCACTTAGGGGTTTGGAAATCAGCACGCGTGGCGAGGCTCGGGACCAATTTGCCGTTATCGACAGACTTCAGCAGGACACGACTTCAACAGTTCCAAGGGGCAGCCTACTGTGGATTCCTGTGGAAATTGGCTTTTTCAGTTTCAGGTACTCGCGCTGCGAGGCGTGCAGGTTCGAGGTCTGTTCCGGGCACCAAGTTGTTCTTCCGGGGGGCTACCACCCCCGTCATAATCCCGCGAACCTATCAAGATAACACTTTGAAAACAGGGCTTCATGCCCTGTGCTCGCGTTGGGCTGCTCGCCCACATCCGCCTACAGCCCCTAGCAGCCTCGGTAAAGTGTTGGGATATTTGTTGGTATCGGGGGGTGCGCCGAACGGGAACCCCAAAAGCGGAGCGACCTGGCCGTCACAAGCGCCGCTGCTTTTCCAAAGCCCTGGCGCGTTCGAAGCCAAGAGCAATGGTGCTCTTCAAACCTGGCCGGGAGATCCCGGTTAGCTCACCCTGATCCCGCGCGTTGCGTGGACATCATGACGTTATGGCTCAAAGCGCACCGTGTTGGCCACGTAGTTCAAAGTAAGCCTGTAGTTTTGGAGAAACCCGACGCCAAGCGATACGCCAGCACCAATCGTATCGGTTGCGGTCCCGAAGGTCGTGTAAGCGGCGTTCACGTCTTGCACAGCAAGATCGCCGATCTCAAACGGGGGAGCCTTACCAACCACGATATGTTGTTCGCCGCCATGCCCGACCGTATCGGCTGGCTTTGCATCGGCCATGTAACGTTCAATGCCCAGCGACTTGGCCGTGATGGGCGTAACAATCATGCCGTATGTGCCGCCAGTGTCGATCAATGAATCGACCAACTGGTTAGCCATTTTCAGCTTGATGATGGGAATGCCAGTCTTGAGCGTCATAGCGATATCGCGGCTGTCGGCTGGTTGTGGCATTGTTTCGAAGTAGACGTCTTCGTGCTTGTAATCGATCACGATGACTTTCCCCTCTAAGAAGGTACGGCCGAGCAGGCCAACCGCGGGCGTGCCATCCGGCCCCATCATCCCGCCTAGAGAGATCGATTGGAAACTCAGCGCGCTTTCTTTTTCTTCTCCAACACGAAGCGCGGCTTTGTCGGTGTCGAATGTGGCGGCCTTCATCGAGCCAAAGGTTTCCGGGGCATCGGCGCTCGGGGTCAGTTTTAGCCCGATGGCGTCTGCATATTCTGTGTCGATGATCGACTCGGTCGATCCGCTATCGAGAATCATCCACGCGCCTGGATGACCATCGACCGACACTTTGATGTACACCAAGCCATTATGAAACTTGGTCGGAAGTGTGTGCGCATGTCGGGACAAAGCCGGTTTGGCGACGCTCGCGTCGCCTGTCGCCGAGTGTTCGCCGAGGTCGATTGGCGCGCCAAATACCGCAGAAGCTTCCAAGCATAGCGTTATGGTGATCGCAGCAATAACCAACGATAGGGAAAAATGGCGGGAATATTGTTGCTGCATATTGGAATCCGATAAGATGCGTAAGATGCCCGTTTCAAAGTCGAAAAGTTGAATTCATGCCAAGGGAACGCACGCGTTTCGTCGTCTTCTATGAGCGATTTTTTGCAAATTGAGGATCCTCATAAACTGCAATCGTCCCTTCCGATTATTGGAATTGGTTACGCTGCGTTGAAGCGCGACTTTCCGATTAGCGACGACCTCTCCTGCACCACAGCCGAAAGCCGTTTGCACCGCTACGGGCAATGCGTGAGAGTGCACCATGTCGAATCCCCTCACAAAACGACCTGCCATGACCGTTCTCGGTCTTTCGGGCAGTTTGCGCGCGGGCTCGACCAATGCAGCGGTGTTGGCAGCGGCTCAGGCGCTGGCGCCGCCGGGAATGACTGTCGCGATCTGCGATGAATTGGGCCGCTTACCTTTCTTCAATCCCGACCTCGAGGGCGACCGCTTACCAGCCTCTGTTGCAGCCTTTCGCGAGAAAGTGGGCAGTGCGGGCGGCTTGCTGATTTCGAGCCCAGAATACGCCCATGGCATCTCCGGCTTGCTGAAGAATGCACTGGATTGGTTGGTGCCCAGTGTGGTGTTTCCGGGAAAACCAGTCGCCGTGGTCAATGCCTCGGCCTTCTCGACCCACGCGCATGAGGCGCTGCTCGAGACCTTGCGGACCATGTCGGCCCGCTTGATTCCCGAGACGATTGTGACGCTGCCATGGACTGGCGAAAAGCTCGATTGTCAGGGCCTTATTGGTGAGCCCCGCACAGCGCGTGTCATTGCCGCCGCGCTGGCGTCGCTCGACGCTTTGATCCGTGATGCTGGGGAAAGGTTCTAAGCCCCTAGGTGATCGCAAGTGATGTGGCAATGAACGGCAGCTACGGGGCTGTGTCTTTCGCCAAGCTGCCCGTCGCGATATTTGCCGGAGCTAATGCCGGTTTGACGCCGGAACATGGCCGAGAGTTGGGCAGCGCTGTTGAAGCCGGTGAGGGATGCGATATCCGAAAGCGATAAATCGGGATCGCGCAGCAAATGGATCGCCATTTCGATGCGGCAGACAATGACATAGGCATAGGGCGACAAGCCGACTGTACGCGCGAAGACACGGGTGAAATGGTAGCGGCTCAAGCGGGCGATG
>JARLIR010000155.1 GCA_031291635.1 Rhizomicrobium sp.
CAAGCCCTCGAGCCTTGGCATGTGATGGGTGAAGAAGGCGCGGTCGGTGGCACGGTGCGTTTCGTCGACAGTTCCGTTGAGCGTTTGGAGCTCAAAGCCGAAGGGCTGATTGATGGCCGCCACAAGATTCTGGTCAATGGCCGGCAAGTGCCGCTGAAGCCAGTGTCGGTCGGGGCTGCGGTCGGTGGTGTGCGTTATAGGAGCTGGTTACCAGCCTCCACCTTGCATCCGACCATTGGCTCGCATGCGCCGCTGCTCTGTGAAGTGTGGGACGGCTGGCGCAAGCGCTCCCTCGGCGGCTGCACCTATCATGTCGCCCATCCCGGCGGACGCAATTACACTAGCTTCCCCGTCAACGCGTATGAAGCTGAAGGCCGCCGTTTGGCCCGCTTCGAGCCTTTGGGCTTTACCCCTGGTATCTTTGAGCCCCCGCAGGAGACGCCCAACCTCGATTTTCCGCACACCCTCGATCTTCGCCGCAAGGTGCGCCCGTGAGCCGCGAAAAAAAGCCTGTCGAAAAATCGCAACACCGCTACGACGAGCTGCGTGATGGGGCGGGCGAAGTGCGCGAGGTCTGGAAACCACTGGCCGAGGCCGTGGCCAAGATGTCGCCCGCCGAATACACCCGACGGCATAACGCGGCGCAGCGTATGCTCAGCGATAACGGTGTCACCTACAATGTCTATGACGAGAACGAAGGCCAAGCGCGGCGCTGGCGTCTCGATATTTTACCCTTCGTCATCGCTGAAGATGAGTGGGCTAAGATCGAGGCTGGCGTCATCCAGCGTGCTCGCCTCGCCAATGCGTTGGCAGCCGATATTTACGGCCCCCAGCGCCTGATTACCGAAGGCTATCTGCCACCGCACATCGTTTATGGCCATCCGCAATTCTTGCGCCCCTTGGTGGGTTTCGAGCCGCCCGGCGGCGTCTTTGTGCACAGTTATTCCGTCGATCTATCGCGGCGGCCGGATGGCTCGTGGACAGTGATGGCGTCCCGTGCCGATGCAGTCAGCGGTATCGGCTACGCGCTCGAGAACCGCATCGTGGTGGGGCAGATATTCGCTGATCTCTTCACCGATATGCGGGTGCAGCGCCTTGCCGAATTCTTCCAAGCCCATCGCGAGGCGGTTCAAGCTTTGGCCGGCGAAGGCCGCGCGGTGCTGCTATCGCCGGGGCCACACAACGAGGCCTATTTCGAGCATGCCTTCCTTGCTCACTATCTCGATCTGACCTTGGTCGAAGGGGACGATCTCGTTGTCCATGACGATCACGTTTTTCTGAAAACCCTGCGCGGGCTGGATCAGGTCTCAGTGATTTTCCGCCGCGTTGATTCGGACTTCTGCGATCCGCTCGAATTGCGCGGCGACTCCGCGCTTGGCGTACCAGGGCTTCTCCAAGCCGTGCGGGCCAAAAATGTCGTGCTCGCCAATGCGCTGGGCGGCAGCGTGGTCGAATCCCCGGCGCTCGATGCCTATATGCATGGCGCCGCCGAAGCCCTGCTCGGCGAAGAGTTGCTCATACCCGATATTCCGACCATTTGGTGTGGCACCGAATGGGGGCGCGAAGAGGCGTTGTCGCGGCTTGAGCATGGCGTCGTGCGTGGCGCCTTTGATTCCCGCCCGTTGTTTTCGCGTCGCTCCACGGCCAAACTCGGCCGCGAATTGACGCCTGTAGAACTCCGCGCACTCAAGGCACGCCTGGCACGGCGCGGCGCCACCATGGTGACCCAAGACATCGTGCCGCCGGGCAATGCGCCGATCTTTAGTGATGGCGCATTCACCACCAAGCCCGTTACGTTGCGTGTCTTCGCGGCTTGGACCAAAAACGGCTACCAGATCATGCCCGGAGGTCTAGCCCGGGTCAGCGATGACGATTCGATCAAATCGCTATCGCTGCAGTCTGGCGCGCTTAGCAAAGACGTGTGGATTCCGAGTACGGGCCCTATCAGCACGTTCAGCTTGCTGCGCCAGACCAAGGAAAATGTTGCCATCCAGCGCACCGGCAATTCACCGCCAAGCCGCGCCATGGACAATCTCTTCTGGCTCGGCCGCTATAGCGAGCGGGCGGATGATCTTGGCCGCATTCTTCGCACCATCGTGCAACGCCGCGGTGAGGGCTCGGGCAGCGGCGATGGCGCCATGCAGGTTTATCTCTGCGATCTTCTGCAAGCCGTGGTCCCTGGTAAATTGCCGCGCCATGACGCGCCATGGCTTGTCGCCAGGCTGCGCACTTTGCTTGGCGACCGCGCCTCCCCGGATGGCTTGCCGCAGCTTCTCAGCCGGGTCCGGCGCACGGCATGGTCGGCGCGTGACCGGCTTTCGCTGGAGACGTGGCAGACCATTTATTTGATGACCGAGCCGGATATGTTGCCGTCTTCCGGGCAAATCTTCGGCAGCGCCGAGGCCTTGACCTGTCTCGACCGCTTGGTGCGCCACGGAGCGGCCTTTGCCGGCCATTGCGCCGAGAACATGACGCGCGGCCCCAATTGGCTCTTCACTGATCTAGGCCGCCGCGTCGAACGTTGCCTGCATCTGGCTTGGTTGGTGGGGCAGGTCGCGGCACCGACCGTGCTTATCGAAAGCGAGCGCTTGCGCATCGCGCTCGAAATTTCGAGCAGCGTGATGACCTATCGTTCGCGCTATCTCAACACCTATCATCTGGCACCGCTGCTTGATCTCTTGTTGCTCGATGACAGCAATCCCCGTTCCGTGACTTTCCAGCTTGCTGCTGCCGAGCGCGCCTTGGAGGAACTCGAACGTATCACGCCTAAAGGTCAGGGAACGGCGGCGGTACTGTATGTGCGAGCGCTGCGAAAGACGACGGAAGCGGACGGCATTCTGATGAAAATTGCTGCCGATCCCGCCGCCTTGCGCGCCCATCTGGAGCGCGTTGTGGCTGGTGTATCAGGGCTTTCCGATGCCATCACCGATGCCTATTTCCGCCATGCCATTCGCCACCGTACTGGCAGTGAAAAGCGAGAGGATTAAGTGGAATATTTCGTCCGCCATCGCACAGCCTATCGCTACGTTCAGGATGTGTCGTCCTCTTGCCATGTGGCGCATCTGTTGCCGCGCGAGACACCACGGCAAAAAGTCTTGGAAGCCGAACTGGTCTTTGCACCGCAACCCGCCTTGGTTCGCAGCGGGGTTGACTATTTCGGCAATAGTCAAAATCTCTTTACCATCGAAGAAGCGCACTCCATTCTGGAAGTGTCGTCGGAAAGCCGCGTGATCACAGAGGCCGCACCCAATCTCGATCCAGCTTTGGATGTGCCGTGGGAAAGCGTGCGCGCCGAACTCGAAACCGCCCGTGATGAAAATAGCCGCGATGCGGCGCAATATCTCTTCGATTCACCGCTCATCTTGGTGCTGCCGGAAATGGCCGATTATGCCGAAATCAGCTTCACCCCTGGTCGCGGCATTCTCACTGCCGCTGCCGATTTGACCACGCGCGTGCACAAGGATTTTCGCTACGACACGACGGTCACCGATGCTTACACGCCGGTGGAAAAGGTCTTTCGCATCCGCGCGGGTGTCTGTCAGGATTTGGCTCATGTCGCGATTGCGGCCTTGCGCGCAATTGGGCTCTCGGCACGCTATGTCAGTGGCTATCTTCTGACCTCGCCGCCACCGGGGCAGCCGCGTCTGGTGGGAGCTGATGCCAGCCACGCTTGGTTTGCAGTATGGGTGCCTGGTTGTGGCTGGATCGATTTCGATCCCACCAACAACATGCAAGCCGGGGAAAGTCACATCACGGCCGCTTGGGGCCGTGATTATTCCGACGTCACACCGCTCAGCGGTGTCATTACCGGTGGTGGTGAGCATATTGTCGAAGTCGGTGTTGACGTCGTGCCTGTGGGCGAGGAAACCACCTAAGCGAATTGCTGGCCGGCGGGGCTGGTGTCATAGCCGCCCATGGCTTCGAGTTCCTGGCGGAAGCTGGCCCGGCCTAGGGTCTCGAACAGGGCCTGCACCTCGGGCATGTCAATGTGCTTTTTGCGAAGCACCAGATCATAGCGCTCGTTGACCAGCGGTATAAAGTCGAGCCCGAAGACGCGCGCCGCCGCGCGTGTGGCAATGCACGCATCCACGCTACCATTCGCCACCAGCATGGCTGCGGGAAGGTGACCGGCGGCGGTCTTGTCGTAGCCGCGCACGGCTTTCACACCAAGCCGCGCCAGCTCCGCATCGAGCAGAAAGCGCACTGCGGCCCCCGACTCGCGATTGACGATAGTGACGCCCTTCTTGGCGAAGTCGGCAATAGCGTGAATCGCTTTGGGATTGCCGCGGGCCACGACGACGCCTTGCTCCCAATTGGAAAAGCCGATCACCGCCACGCTGCGCCGGTCGAACAAGTGCCTCACCGAGGTGAGGCGGGAAACGCCACTGGCGTCATCACGCAAATGGGTACCGGCGATGTGCACCAAACCTTGTTTCAAGAGATCCAGCGCCACGGTCGAGTTACGATTGACCACCACCAGGTCGATCCCCGCCCGACGCAAATGGCGGGCGAGCACCGAGATGCCTGGATCGCAACCGGCCACCAGAAGACGTTTACCGAGATCCAGCCGCGCCTGAAATGGCTGCACCCGCACTGTCCCTGGCTTGGCGCCGCGAGGTTTGTTTAACAGGACCGCATCTGCGGGCGGTAGGCTCCAATCATAACTATCCGGTGCGACGGCAATCAGCTGGCTGTTCACCATGCAAAGCTGCACCAGCTGGCCTTCATAACCCGGCCCGGCAAGGAGTATGGCGTCGCAGCTCTCTGCGGCTGGGGTCGCTTCGGGCGCGAGTGGAAACAGCGCTTCAACAGTCGTGCCCAAAGCCCGCGCCAGCTTCAGCGCCACGATCGTATTGGGCACATAGCTGCCAGCCTCCATCGCATAGATAGTCTGCCGCGATACGCCCACCTCGGCTGCCAATGCCGCTGCGCTAAGGCCCCGCTTTTGGCGCATGTCATGAAGTGTGTTCATGCTGTCCTCAATCGTTTCGCCATTTTAGCATGGCAGCCACGAGCCCGGAACGCGGCCCAATGACTAACGGCTCAAGAGGATGGCGGCAGCTTTTTGCAAAGAATCAACAGACAGCACAGCACGGTGGCCGCAAACTGGTAGGTTTTGGTTTTTAACGATATGCCAGAGCATGGCGCCATCATGGGCGTTGCTGTTCGGTCTCAAGGTCAGTGGTCCGTCCTGCAAGCCACGCTGCAGGGCATAGGTTCTGTGGACAGGGTTGCCGAATTGGTCTTGCGTGATCATCGCGCTCGGACAGCGCGCAGCGGCATCATCTTGTACCAGTGTCGCTCCACCCCAACCTTCCGGCGCGATTTCAAAGCCTAGATTGACGGCAACGCGTGCCGGTAAGAGATCGCGATATAGCGCAAAGGCTTTCACCGGGTCATAGCCGCTCACGCCGGCGTCATAGGACATCACGTTTACCAGATCGATTTTTCCCATAGTCTCGCTGTCGTGTAAGAGCAGACGTTCGCGCCCGGCGCTGCCGCTTGTCGAGGAAAATTGTCCATCACACGGCACGTTGCCTGTGTCAGGCGTGCAATCGGCACCGGTCGACCACGCCGCGAGGGAAAGTAACTTGCCGGGAGTCGTTCGGCGCAAGACTGCAATCGCGGCACCGTATTGGGTAACGACCTCCGCTGAGGCGCCCTCGCGCTCGTAATCGACATCGATTCCGTCAAAGCCCATGGTGCTCACGAAGCGTGTCAACGCCGCGGTGATCAACCCTGGCTTATCGCCTTCAGCGGCGAGGGGCGCCCAGTTTAGATAGGTGGCGCCGCCCACGGCCAGAAGCACGCGCGTGCCATGCGCCCGCAAGATTCGCATTTGGTTTTTGACAACGGCTGGCTGTTGGGAAAATTGCAGTCCGGTGCCGGACCAGCTTTTGCCGTCCCACGAAAAATCGGGTCGCGCAAAGGCCAACACCACATGGCTATAGACCGCGCTCGTCGCTGCGAGAGGTCGTGACTGCGCGGAAAGCCAACTGGGATAATAGCCGACAAAATTACGCCGCTCTCCCGCAGCCTGTGTTGCCGTCACCGCAAAGACAAAAAGCATTATACCGAGCTGCACTGCAAACCGGTTGCCGTTACGAAAAAGAGTGAACATCGCTTAACCTCAAAGCGGGAGCCGACGCCCACGGCAATAAAGCCTTCCCTTGCGTCCTACAATCTTTCGCTGTCCCCCGCGAAAATCCAGCATCAGCATGTTAATTCAGGACTACAAACCGAACGAAAGACGGCCAGGAAATCGCGGGGCACGTACCCTTAACCAGTCTGAAACCGCAAGAGTCAAAGGATCCTCTCATGGCCACGATTACTACTAAAGACGGCACGCAAATATTCTACAAGGATTGGGGCAAAGGACAGCCGATCGTTTTTCATCACGGCTGGCCGCTTTCCGCAGATGATTGGGATGCCCAGATGCTGTTCTTTTTGCAGCATGGCTATCGCGTCATTGCCCATGACCGCAGAGGCCATGGTCGTTCCACGCAGACCGATAGCGGCAATGATATGGACCACTACGCCGCCGATGTCGCTGAGCTAGTGGCCCATCTCGACCTCAGCGATGCCGTCCATATCGGCCATTCCACCGGCGGCGGCGAGGTGGCCCATTACGTTGCGCGCTGTGCCAAGGGCCGAGTCGCCAAGGCAGTGTTGATCGGGGCTGTGCCTCCCATCATGCTGAAAACGGCAGCCAATCCGGGCGGTCTACCGCTTGAGGTCTTCGATGGCTTTCGCGAGGCGTTGAGTGCCAATCGCGCCCAATTCTATCTCGAAGTTCCGTCGGGTCCGTTCTATGGCTTCAACCGACCGGGTGCGAAGGTCTCAGAGGGCGTCATCCGCAATTGGTGGCGACAAGGCATGCAAGGTGGCGCCAAGGCGCATTATGATTGCATCGAAGCCTTCTCGGAGACAGACTTCACCGATGACCTGAAAGCCATCGCGGTGCCGACCTTGGTCATGCATGGCGACGACGATCAAATCGTGCCTTATGCCGATTCAGCGCTGTTATCCGTCGCCTTGCTGAAACACGGCACGCTCAAGACGTATCCCGGCTTTCCGCATGGCATGTGTACTACCCATGCCGATGTGATCAACGCTGACCTCTTGGCCTTTATCAAAGATTGAAGACTCGCAGCGCCGGGCGCGCCGCGATGCAGCGCCCGGTTATCGGCCATTGCCACATGGGCACTCGCGAACGCTGTTTTCAAATGACACTTCATCATTAGAGTGAATGAAAAGAGGGCGTTGCAGCAGGCTGCATTTATATTGTGCACTGCACAATTAGGTCCTAAGATGGCGCCTCATGGATGGAGTGGCTATGCGTAACCAACTTCTTGCACTGAGTTTCGCCGTTTTTGTTACAGCTCCGGCGCTAGCCGATACTCCGGCCACTGTGGCACCGGCCCCAACGGGGGCTGTTGCGACGACGGACGATGCCCATCTTGATGAAATGTCCTGCCGCAAGCAGCCGCCGCCAACCGGATCACGCATCGCGGGTAAGACTGTGTGCATGACCAACCGTGAGTGGCTTGCGACTTGGGATGCGTCCAAATCCGCCACTCAGGACATGCAAAACAAACCCGTGAACAGAATGCCGGGAAACTGAACAGTCGCTTGCAAAGTAGCGAGTCGGTTTTAAGGGTGCGTGGGCAAGCCCAAAGCTTGTCAGCGCACGCCTTTGTCGAACAGAAATTCCCCGTAGGCTCGGTCCTCGACCAGGATGTGTTCGATCAGCCATTGGCGCAGGAAGCTCAGCATTTCTTCCGCGAGCGTGGCACTGTCGGTGCCGCCGATCCTTTGGCGAAAATCGAACACCTGTTGGCGCAAGGCCCCGTGGGCCAGGATATGCTCGGCCGCATCGGGATAAGCCCAATCGTCGAAATACATTTCCTCATGACGGAAGTGCATAATCGTGTACTCGACCATAGCGTCGGAGATCTTGCAGAGTGTGGCGGCGTCAACCTCCGCGAGAATTGAGTCATGTAGGCTATTGATGATAGCGATGAGCTTTTTGTGCTCGTCATCAAAGATTGCGACCCCTACGCTGTAGTCGGTTTTCCAATCCAGAAATGCCATGGGATGCCCTTGTGCCCGGCGGGAATATGCCTCGCGATCCTTCCCTAAGCGGTTGGCGTTGCCTTGGGTACCAAGGCCACGCCAAGGCGGGCGCGGCAAGATGTCCGCGACGCAGCAGACCAGCACAAAATGCCCGTTGGGAAGCGCTTGACTTGCGCTTCAGCCCCGCAGACTGTAAGCGCTGTCAAGAGTTCAGGGAAAGAAATGACAATGGAAGCGGCGCACGCTGTCTCGCGTGCGGTTACGGCTGCAGATTGGGCCGGCCGCATCCGCGCGGAACTGACGGGAAATATCCTGCCTTTCTGGCTGCGGCATGTTTTGGATCGAGCGCATGGCGGCTTCTTCGGTGAAGTGGCCGGCGACTTGACGGTGCGTGCAGACGCGCCGCGCGCCTGCGTGATCAATACCCGGATTCTATGGACTTATGCCTCCGCGGCGCGTGTGATTGGGCCGGAATGGCTCGCCCCTGCCGAATGGGCCTTCGACTACATCTGCGCCAAATTCTGGGACCGCGAACAGGGCGGTCTTTTTTGGATGGTGGATAACACCGGCGCTGCCTTGGCGCCGCGCAAGCAAACCTACGCCCAGGCCTTCGGCATCTATGCCTTCAGCGAATATTACCGCGCCACCGGCGACGATGAAGCACTCGAACTGGCGCAGCAGCTTTACGCTCTGATCGAAGAGCACGCTTTCGATCCCATCTGCGGCGGCTATCTCGAAGCCCGCGGTCGTGCTTGGGAAGAGCTGGAAGATGTCCGCCTCTCGGACAAAGACCTCAATTCCCCCAAATCCATGAACACGCATCTGCACGTTCTGGAAGGCTACACCAATCTCTTGCGTGTTTGGCCCGATGAGGGCCTGAAAGCCAAGCAGGCGGCACTGCTCGCCATCATGATGGACCATATCGTCGATAGCGATACGGGCCATTTCAAACTGTTCTTTGAGTCCAATTGGACATCGCTCAGCGATCACGTCTCCTACGGCCACGACATCGAGGGCAGTTGGCTGCTGTATGAGGCTGCCGAGGTTCTGGGTGACGCCGCGTTGCTGGCGCGCGCCCGCAAAATTGCCATTGCCATGGCCCGCGCCAGCCTGGCGCAAGCGGTCGATCCGGATGGCTCCATGCTGTTCGAAGCCGATGGCAAAGGCGTCCTCACCGACGGCAAGAAACATTGGTGGGTGCAAGCCGAAGCTGTGGTCGGCTTCTACAACGCTTACGAATTGACCGGTGAGGAAAGCTTCCGCGACGCGTCCTTGCGCGCCTGGAACTATATCGAAGAGCACGTCGTCGATCACGTGCACGGCGAATGGCACGCCAAGCTCAGCCGCGACGGTGTTGTCCTCACGGAATCCGAAGATCCAGACGCCGTTTTGGTGGGGCCTTGGAAATGCCCCTACCACAACGCCCGTGTCTGCTATGAATTGCTCAATCGCTTGGGGAGGAGTGAAAGAAAAACGCCATGAAATACGGCTATTTCGACGACGCAACGCGTGAATATGTGATTACGCGCCCAGACACGCCGCTGCCTTGGATCAACTATATCGGTTGTGAAGGCTATTTTGGCATTTTGTCCGCAACCGGTGGCGGCTACTCCTATTACAAGGACGCCCGTTTGCGCCGCATCACCCGCGGCCGTTACAATAATGTGCCGATGGATTTCGGCGGTCGCTATATCTATGTGCGCGACAACGCCAATGGCAGCTTCTTCTCGCCATCTTGGATGCCGGTGCGCGGCAAGCTCGACGCTTACGAGTGCCGCCATGGCATGGGTTACTCGATCATCTCGGGCAAGAAAGACGGCATCGCCGCCTCGACACGGTATTTCGTGCCGATGGGCGAGAATCTCGAAATCTGGGACCTCACCGTCACCAACGAGCGCAGCGAAGCCGCCGATCTGTCGATCTTCTCGGTCGCCGAATTCTGCCTCTGGGATGCGCAAGACGACGCCACCAATTTCCAGCGCAATTTCTCCACCGGGCAAGTGGAAGTCGATGACGAAGTCATCTACCACAAGACCGAATATCGCGAACGCCGCAACCACTTCGCCTTCTTCTCATGTTCAGAGAAGCTGGAAGGTTTCGACACCCAGCGTGAAAATTTCCTAGGCCCCTGGCGTGGCTGGGAAGATCCCAAGGCGGTGGCCGAGGGCAAATCCGACAATTCCATCGCTCATGGCTGGCAGCCGGTGGCGTCCGATCACGTCAAGCTGAAGCTCATGCCCGGTGAAAGCCGCCGTATCACCTTCGTGCTCGGGTATCACGAAAATCCGAAGACCGAAAAGTTCGATCCGCCGGACAGCCAGACAATCAATAAGAAATACGTCAAACAGACGATTGCCAAGTTCCGTGACCATGCCGCCGTCGATGCTGCTTTCGCGGCGCTGAAAGCCAATTGGGATACGCTGCTCGGCAAGATCCAGGTCAAGACGCCCGACATTCACACCGACCGCATGGTCAATGTCTGGAACGCCTATCAGTGCATGGCGACCTTCAACATGTCGCGCTCGGCGTCCACGTTTGAATCCGGCATTGGTCGCGGTCTCGGCTTCCGCGATTCCAATCAGGATTTGTTAGGCTTCGTGCATATGGTGCCGGAACGTGCCCGCGAGCGCATTCTGGATATCGCCGCCACCCAATTTGCCAGCGGCGGGGCTTATCACCAGTACCAGCCAATGACGAAAAAGGGCAACAATGACATCGGCGGCGGCTTCAACGACGATCCGCATTGGCTCGTCATCGGTGTGGCGCAGTACTTGAAAGAAACCGGCGACTTCTCGATCCTCGACGAACAGGTGCCGTTCGACACCACGCCGGGCACCGAAGTGCCGCTCTACGAGCATCTGCGCCGTTCGCTGCAATATGCGCTCGACAATATCGGTCCGCATGGTCTGCCCTTGATCGGGCAAGCCGATTGGAACGACTGCCTGAATCTCAACTGCTTCTCGGATGAGCCCGGCCAGTCTTTCCAATGCCTGAAAGGCAAGGACGGCAAGACCGCGGAATCGGTCTTCATTGCCGGTTTGATGGTGATGTCGTCGCGTGAACTCGCGGCGATCGCCAAGGAACATGGCAAAGCCAGCGACGAGGAATTCTATCTCGGCGTCAGCCAAAAGATGGACGCCACCGTGCGCGAGCACGGCTGGGATGGCGAATGGTTCCTACGCGCCTATGACCATTTCGGTCACAAGGTCGGCTCCAAAGAAAACGAAGAAGGCAAGATCTTCATCGAGCCGCAAGGTTTTTGCGTCCTCGCAGGGATCGGCATCGAGGATGGGCTCGCCCGCAAGGCGCTCGATTCGGTGAAGACCCATCTGGCGACGCCGCACGGCATCGTGCTGCAGCAGCCGGCCTATACCCATTACTATATCGAGCTTGGTGAAATTTCGTCCTATCCGCCGGGCTACAAGGAAAACGCGGGCATCTTCTGCCACAACAACCCTTGGGTCATCATCGCTGAGACCATGCTCGGCAATGGTGATCAGGCGCATGATTACTACACCCGCATCTGCCCCTCGGCGCGAGAAGTCATCAGCGATGTGCACAAGACCGAGCCTTACGTCTTCTCGCAGATGATTGCTGGCCGCGATGCGCCCACCCATGGTGAAGCCAAGAATTCTTGGCTCACGGGCACGGCCGCGTGGACCTTTTATGCCGCTACGGCTTACATCCTGGGCATCCGCCCGGAATATGATGGCTTGCGCGTCTCGCCAGTGATCCCGAAAGCGTGGGAAGGCTTTACGGCCAGCCGCACCTATCGCGGCGTGGTCTACGACATCACCGTCAAGCGTCAGGGACCGGGCAACAGCGTGTTGCTAGTCGCCGATGGCAAACCCATCGTCGGTACGGTCGTCCCGCCGCCCACCGATGGCCGCAAGACCGTCAAAGTCGAGGTCGTCCTGAGCTAAGCTCGGCGTCCGCTAAAATAGAAAGGGGCCGATTTGCATCGGCCCCTTTTGTTTATGCGCGGTAACGAAGCTCAACGATGGGCCGCTTGGCCGCCAGCATTCTTGGCCACGGCCCACCAGGGCGCGCCTTTGTTCCAGCGTTCGTATTCGGCGGTAACGTCCACACTGGCGGCGCCATTGCCCAGGATCGCGGCGCGATAGCCTTCGACATAAGGACGGCGACCTTCGAGGAAGGGTGTGGTGATGGTCTTGGCAGTTTTGCTTTTGGAGCCAGCCCAGCCGCGAAAGCCCTTCCACCAACGCTCATATTCGGCGGTGCCTTCTTCGTAGGCGCAAACATCGCGCTTGCCAAAGATGGCGGCCTTATAGCCTTCGACAAAGGGGCGGCGACCTTCGAGAACCGGAATGACGACAGTCGTGCTGACTGCTGCAGCCGCAACCACGGCCACCACACCCCCGGAACCGCGGCACCAGCGCTCAAAATCGGCGGAGCCGTCCTCATAAGGGCAAACGGCGCGCTTGCCGAGGATGGCGGATTTATAGCCTTCAAGGAACGAGTTGGTGTCGGACATCATGGCGAGGACTCGCGAAGAAAATCGTGACGGACTTCGACAACGGTGCCACGGCTCTCCGTCGTTGAGGGCGCAGCAGCGCACAGTTGGATCGCCAAAACAGGCATCAATTTGACGACATAGCGAAGAGTTGCCGCATCGTGCGGTTTGGTCACAGTTGCTGGCAAGCCAACCGCCGCAAGAGTCGGGTTTCTTCTTCGAAATGCCTCCACCACCTATGGAGTGTGACGGGAAGGGGCGTCACGGTATTGGGTGATGCATTTGGCTTTGGACACTTGTCCTGCTGGGACAACCAATTCTCAGTCCGTCGGTGCTTGAGGCGAAGTCTTTATGGGGTCAGAATCGGGCGTCAGCCCAGGGCGTCGCCGTGCCGGCACCCACCTTGGGCTGCATTAACGCAGACTGGCGGACTCGGTGTAGCCTCGATGACACGCAATCTCGCAGCGATGGTCCGATGATCGATCCCATTTTACGACTAGCGGCATCCGACATTCCGCGCTGGCTGACCTTGCCCGACTTGGCCGCGGACTATGAGACGGTCGCAGTGACCGCAGAGAACCGCGCGGAATTGGCGACAAGATACGGCCTCAGAGTCCTTTCGCCTGGTATCGGCAATAGCGTCATGTTCCATCGGGCAATCGACCGCCCTTTAGCGGAGCCGTTCGTTGATTTTCACGGCACAGGGAACGTGCTCATTATCGGCGACCAATGCGCGCTCAGAGGGCACGTTGCGTTTGTTGGGCATGAGAATGTGGCGGTCGTCTTGGGCCATCAACACGCGCTCAATCTTGAGCTTACCATGTATGATCGCAGCGTCTTCTTTTGGGGCCGGGGATCGTCGACCTATGGGGGGCGGATTTGGACCCACGGCGAAAAGAACGTCATTGTCGGCGATGGCTGCCTATTTTCCGAAGGCATTACCTTCCTGACCAGTGACCACCACGCAATTGTGGATCTCGATACGCTGCAACAGCTCAACGAGCCCAACCATATTACTATTCAAGACCACGTTTGGTTGGGTCACAAATGCATGCTCTTGCGCGGCGCCGCGATGGGCAAGGGCTCGATATTGGGAGCAGGCTCTATCTTGAGCAAATCGATTCCCGCTGCTGAATTGTGGGCGGGCGCGCCTGCCCGCATGATCCGGCAGAATGTTTCTTGGGTCGATTCCTGTCCCGCAGAGCAGCAGGATTTGGAGAAACTTTCCAGACTGTTCAGTGACCGTCGTTGATTGCAGGTGAGCCCTTCGAGAACTCCGATACCGTTTTTCCATGCGCCCCAAACAAAAAGGCCGGCCCAAGCGGACCGGCCTTTTCTTACGATGTGAGGACTTGGCCTATTCGGCCGCCGCCAGTGCTTCAGCTTTGGCCGCATCCAGCTCGGAGTCGGGATAGGCGACGTCGAGATGGCGCATCCACGTGATCCACAGCGTCACGCTGGTCACAATGACGATAGCAAGTGCGATCAGGGCCTTGTCGTTTTCACGGATTACGAAATAGATCGGCATGGCCACGAGAGAAGTTTGCCAGACGATGCCGACCAGGACATTGAACATGTCACGAACGAAGTCAGGGTTGGGCTTGAAGCTGGGATCTTCAGCTTGCACCTTCTTCAAGATCGGGCCCCAGAAACCCCAAGGCTTGGTCTTTTTGTAGAAGGCTTTCAGCACGGCATCGTCTTCCGGCTTGGTCAGCAGCGTCCCGGCGAAGCAGCCGATCAACGACACCACCAGAATGATGGGGAAGCAGATCAGTGCTGTCGGCAAGCTCATCATGTCCCGCAAGAAGCCGGGCACTGACGGATCGACCGCAAGTGCGGCTTGCAAGCCCGCCGGAATGACGAAGGGCAGCACCAGGGCCGACAGGATGCCGGTCATCATACCCCAGAAATACCCAAAGCCGTTGAAGCGCCACCAATACCATTTGATCAGGTTGGCCGCTGCATAACCGCCCCACAGCGCCGCGGTGATCCAACCCACCACGTTGTTGATAGAGGTGATGAACCAACCGATGCAGATGCCGATCACCACGATGGTGAGCGAAGACAGAATGGAAAGCCGCACGCACGTCTTTTCCGAAGCGTTCGGGTTGATGAAGCGGCGGTAGATGTCATTGACGATGTAGGGCGGCGCCGCATTCACCGTGGCGGCGAAGTTCGACATGAAAGCAGCGAGCAGGCCCGCCACCGTGATGCCGAGCAGCCCCGACGGCACGAATTTGAAGAGCGCATCCGGCAGGATCTTTTCGAAATCCATAGCGGCGCCCATCTTGTTGATGGTGGTCGAGTAGAAGGCCAGCGCCAGGATGGCGAGGCCCGCGACCATGAAGTAGCGCGGCACGTTGAGCACGACGTTGACGACCGCGCTCATCTTGCAGGCATCGCGCGAATTGCGCGTCGAGAGAATGCGCTGCATGTCGTAGTTCGGAGCCGGACCAGCAGCGGCGACCAAGACGCCTTTGGACAGCAGCATCATGAAGAGCAGGCCGAACAGCGAGCTACCGTCCTCGGCGATTTTGGCATTGGCCGCCGGTATCAGCTTCGACCAATCCAGGCCAGTTTGCCAGCCGAAGAAGATGTTGTCCCACCCCGCTGGAATGGCCGCATGGATCATGGCGGGAGAGACGGAGGTCATGGCGATGATGCCGATGGCGACGGCGGCGACCGAGAGCAGCGTGAACTGCAGCACTTCGGTGATCACCACGCTGAACATGCCGCCCTTGACGACGTAAGCGGCGGTCAACCCCATCAACATCAAGGCGTAAAGATTGGCGTTGGTGACCGGGTTATCAACCACGTGCAGGAACGGCAAGTAGGTCACCAAGACCGCCGCTGGGTGCCAAGGCATGAATTCTGTGGCGAATTTGCCGATGCCTTTGAAACCATAGGTGAAGAAGCTGATCACGCCGACCAAGGCAAAGACCACCACGATGATGTGCGAGAGCTGGGCGCCTCTGTTTTCACCGAAGCGGAATTTGATCCATTCCGCGCCGGTGGTGACACCAGAGCGCCGCAACCAGCCCGACAGATAAACCATCAGGAAGATCTGGTTGAAGACCGGCCACATCCACGGGATCCAGACGGATTTCAGCCCGTAGATAAAGAGCCAGTAAACGAGCAGCATGGTGCCCGCCACATCGAACATGCCCGAGGCGTTAGAAACGCCGAGCACCCACCAAGGCAGCACATTGCCACCAAGGAAGTAGTTCTTCGTGCTCTTCCCGGCACGGTGCGAAACCCAGTAACCGACGATCACACTGACCGCCAGAAAGGCGAGAATGATCGCAATATCTAAGAAGTGGAGATTCACGGCGGGTCCCCCTGTAAGACCTTTTTGTCGTTGGTGCGAGACCTTCTTGCATCCCCGGAACAGTGTCAAGAAAGCGCTGTCATTTGTCTCGCGGGATCGTCAGCGACCAATCGCATCGGTCGTTATTGGAGAGAATGGGAGCGTTAACACGCACTTTTCGGCCCTGTCAGGCTCTCGCCCGCCGCCGCAGGACAAAAAGGCCGAACCCTGCTGTCAGCAGCAACACGCCGCCGTCGGCAAACCACCAGCGCCGGTGCGACACATAATGCAGCACGGCGCGCAGCATCACTTTGCGCTCGAACAGGATCGCATTTTGGAAATCCGGCGCCGGACAGCTGCGGCCAAAGGTTTTGGCGAAGGGCACGCGGGCACCTTCCTTCACATAGCGCTTCCACAGAGCAATGGCGGTGTGTTCATCGCGGCTCGACCATGCACTGGCGTGGCACAGAACTGCCGCGAAGGCTTGGCTGCGTGGCGGTAGTAGATCAGCGGCGCGGCCGGCTTCCTCCATGGCGAGATAGCGATAATGGAAACGCTGATCCGGTTTGGCGTTGCTGGCGGCGAAGCGCTGCCTTTCGCCTGCCGTGATCAAATCTCCGCTCAGCGTGGTGCGGCCAAGGCCTTCTTCAAAATTGCCGCCAGTATAGAAAGAGTCCGGCGGGCCTTCGGTCCCCATCATTTCCAGACCCGATTGGCGCGCCAGCGTGGCCGCCGCGAACAACGCCTCAGCGCGGTCAACCCGACCCCAGCTTCGCGCGGCATTGGCCAGTGCCGCAGCGTAGGCCTTGGCGGCAACGCGAATTTTGACAGCACTGAAATAGGCCAAAGCCTCATCAAAGTGACCATCGCGCATCAGCCGCCGCGCCAAGAGATCGCGCAACGCAGCATGAGCGTTGAAATGCTCATCGTAAGCCGGAGCCGCTTCCGATGTGGAAACCGTGACCGCGGGGACATGGGAATCGACATAGGACTTTAATTCGGTCGTCGTCAGCACGCGCTCAGCGATATAGGCAACGTCAGGCCAATAGGTGCCGCTCACCGGCATCAGCTTGTCGAGGGCATCGACATAATCGCCGCGCGCCAGCGCCACGACTGCGCTTTCGCCCAGCAGGGCTTTCTTGCTGTCCTCTTCCAGGCTGTCCGTGGTGGGAAAACCATGCGCCGCCGCGGCATAGAATTTGGCGGCGTCGGCAAGATCACCCTTTTGGCTGGCGAGTTTGGCTTTCACCCAGGAGGCCAGCGGCGAATCTGATTTCTCCGCCATCGTTTTGGCACAAGACCAGCGCGCCAGATTGTAACACAGCGCAGCCAACCGGTCGGCACCTGCGGGATGAGGCAGCTTTTCGAGAGCATCGACTAATTCGCCCAGCGCCGTATCGAGCTTTGCGTCGGCTGTGCCGGGCTTTTCATCACCGTTGTCAGCCCAAATCGCCGTTCGGGTGATCGTACTATTTTGCAGCCGCTTCAAGGCATAGGACAGCATCAGCCGCTGGGCCAAAGGCTCGTCCGCTGTTGCCGCGATACGATCGGGACTATCGAGGAGAAATTCCGCTACTAGGCGCAAGGATTGCACGCCGCTGTCGGAGCCATGCGCGGCTTGCTCGGCATAGAGCGCAATCGCGTTGGCGATCTCGGTGTGGAACGGTATTGTCGCGCGCGCTGGCAAAACACTGCGAGAAAATTTCGCTGCATCCGTATAGCTGGCGGTTTGCGTTGCCTCCGGGGAACTGATGGTGGCGCCACCGGCTTCCAGCAACGCCTCTGCCGCATGCAGATGTAACCTTGCTTCCTCGCCGTAGCTTGCCACCGCCAAACCGAGCGGATCCAGTGCTCCTGCCAGCGCCGCGCGACGTGCTTTGGCAAATATAGCGGGTGCCTCATTGTCACCCGCGATCTTGCCCAGCATGTAGGCGGCCCAGACCGCGCGTGGCGCGCGTTGGGTTTCGGGCAAAGCCAAAACGGCTTCAAATCGCACTTTGGCCCCAGCGCTATCGGCTTTGCGATAAGCCACGGCACCCGCGGTATAAAGCCGGATCGCTAGCGGCAGGCCATCGCCGAGGCGATAGGCATTGTCACCACTAGCGGCCTGCCGCGCAGCACGCAGTTTGGCGGCTTGTGCTGGCGAAAGTCCAGCCGCCTCGGCATTACCAAGTGCAATAGCGGCATCTTCAGGTGCCGAATAATAGGGAAGTTCCGCCGCTTTCAGTTTGTCTTTGGGCGGCGATGCGATATGCGCCGCCTCGAAGGCGAAGCTATTCACGGGCGTGGACTTCAGCGTCAGGGCGCGATTGTCGAGCAGTTGCCAGGGAAAGAAGGGCCCGCAAGCGAGCGCGGCCGCGCCGCTTAATAAGACCAGCGCAGCGCCAGCAATTCCCCTACGGCTCAACATGAAATATCCCCGCCCCACACCGCGCCCAGCCTATCACCATTTCATGATGCGCTGGGAGGAATGCGGTTTGAAGACGGCGAAATTTTTGCCCCTCGTAGCGATAAGCGCCAAGGCCATCGGCAAGCTGGCAGGAAGCGGGCAGCGCGATGGTCGCCGGCAGCACCGCATCGAACGTGCCGCGGTTGATAAGGAGGACATCCACGGCCCCCGGTGCGGCGCCCGGGCGGGTCTCGACCGTAACGACACTCTGAGGGGCTTGGCCCCGCATCACCTGAGCAAGGGTTTGCAGGCTCCAAATGCGCTGGTCGCCCGCAAGCGGCAGCCGAAACCACGCCAAGCCAGCGAAATGGTGTGGCGGGTTTCGTTCCAAGTCGCGCACCAAAGCCGCAACGTCTGAGGGGGTTACCAGCAATTCTTCCGCAGCGCCCCCGATCAGTTTGGGACTTTCGCTCTCCAGAGCGATAACGCGACCGCCTTCGTTGCGAATGATGCGTGTGCCGTAATCGGGCAGTGCGATGCGGAATGGTTTGGGCGTGAGGGCGTCAAAGCGGTTAATCCAGCGCCGCGCCAAACGCGGATCAAACAGGCCTTGGGCGGGCGACTGCACCGCATGAACTTGCAACACTGCCTCGTCAGGGATGACCAACAAGGTAGCCAGATCGCGCCCCTCAAGCCAGGTGGGAAGGGCGGTGATAGCAAGATGTGCGGGATGCTGTTGGCGCAGCGCTTTGAGAAAATCGGCATAAGCGGCGAGTTGGGCGGTGCCGCAATCATAGTCGATCTCCAGCGCAACCGCTTGGGGCCAGTGCGCCGCGAGACGATGGATGTCTGCGAGCAGGGTTGTTTGGTCCAGCCGTCCTAGGGTGCCGTCGATGCGGATCACCGCCGTGACCGGTTTGCCTTGCAGCGCGGACCACTGGACCGCAAAGCCGCGCAAATGCCCGTTGGGATCGGTTTCGGCCGCCAGCACGCGCCAACCGGACGCAATGTCTCGCGCAGCCACCACCGCCTCGCTCACGCCCGGCGTCCAGAGGCGCTGCCAGATGTAGATGTCCTGGCTCAAGGGGGCGGCCCCCATAGCAATGAGCGCAGTCAAGAGGATCCCGGCCAGCCGCATGTCATTCCCCGTCTTGCTCCAACCTAATCTGTGGCAGGCGGCCTTGCCAGGGCCCCAATTTCGCCTGCCATAGGAGGCAGCAGGCGCTGTCAAAAGCAGCAGACCAACACTTCGGCTTCGCGTCGGCCGCGTATTCCGGCGGCGGCCAGAACAATTCACCTCAGCGTTGCTGACAATTTGAATCGTTGCCCTCGATTTTACCCCAATCTTTCCGCGCCATCGCCTTATCGCATCCATCTGGCGGACAAATCATCCGTGCACGGTACGAGCATCGAAAGTGATCGTTCAAACCGGAGCTAGTGAAGCTATGAAGTCTCTCATTCTTGCGTTGTCGGCCGCTGCCCTGTTCTCAAGCGCTGCCCTTGCCGGTGACGTCGTGCGTCAAGCCAGCGTGAACTTTGGTGATCTCAATCTTTCCAGCAAAGACGGCGTTGCAGCGTTGCACACGCGCTTGGTTGCGGCCGCTGATCAGGTTTGCGCGGATTCCAAAGAGACCACTCAGGCGCCGTTTTACAATGAGTGCCGCCAGAAGGCCGTGCAGCAAGCCATCTTCAAAGTCGGCAAGACTGTCGCCGAGCGCCTTGCCGCCGCGCAGTAAGGTCACGGTATTGATTGAGGCGGGCGGATTGCATTGGATCCGCCCGTTAGTGTCGCTTGCTGCTTTATGTCAGCGCGGCCAAAATCCCGGCGGCAAATTGGGATAGCGTATCGTCGCGCGCGCCCATCACCACGATGCGGTCGCCAGGTCTGGCCAGTGCCAAGATCTTCTCGCCGCTCGTGCTGCGATCGGGAAAGGCGAAAGCCTTGCGGCCTTTGGCCATTACGCCCGCCACGATCTCGCCGCTCGCCACGCTGCGATCGACGGTACCGCCGAAATAAACCGGCTCTGGCATCACCAGCACGTCGTCGCTGCCCAGCTGCTCGGCGAAGACATCAATGAAGCCCTCACGCATGAGCTTCAATGGTCCGTAGCCATGGGGCTGGAACAGCACCAGCAAACGGCCGGGAAAGTCATGCAAGGTTGACAGCGTCGCGGCGATCTTATCGGGGTTGTGCGCGAAATCGTCGATCACCGTTATGCCGCCCGCACTGCCGACAAGTTCGAGGCGCCGCTTGACGCCTTGGAACTGCGACAAGGCCTCGGCAGCATCGCCCAAGGGGACGCCAGCCGCACGTGCCGCAGCCAAAGCCGCCAGCCCATTCGCCACGTTGTGACGTCCAGGTACCGGCAGTTTGACATGCGCCTCGCTGCCGCCTTCGCGCACAGAGAAGGAAATTCCATCCTGCGCCGGAACGATGTCGTGGCCGAAAACATGCGCAGAGGAATCGGCAACGCTGAAGGTCAATGCGTTGGGGCCTTTGAGCGCGGCGGCTTCGGCGTTGTCGAGATTGACCACCGCCGTCGTCGCGCGACGGAGAAAGCCACCAAACAGCGTGCGTAGCTCTGCCATCGATTTGTGGTCGTGGGCGATGTTGTTCAAGACCGCGATGTGCGGATTGTAGAGGGCGATGGAGCCATCACTCTCGTCCACTTCGCTGACGAAGATATCGCCTTTGCCGACGACGGCGCTGGCGAAAGGGATCTCGGGGCGGACGAAATTCTTCATCACGGCGCCGTTCATGATGGTCGGATCGCGGCCCGTGGCGGAAAGGATCCAGCCCAGCATGCCGGTGGTGGTCGACTTACCACTGGTGCCCGCGACAGCAATGCCGCAATGGGCAGCGTTAAAAAGCTTGGTCAAAAGCTGGGCCCGCGTCTCGATGGCAGCGCCGATACGGTGCGCCGCGGCGACGTCGGGAATGCTGGCTTCCACGGCCGCAGAAACCACCATTGTGGTCGCTGGGTCGCTGACACCGCTGCCGTCTTGGGGGTAAAGGGCAATGCCGTGTTGCTGCAGAAACGTGAATTTCTCGGGCGTGCGGCCTTGGTCGCGCGAGCGGTCGGAGCCGGCAATTTCGGCCCCTTTGCCCTTCAGGATCAAGGCCAGCGGCAGCATTCCGCTGCCACCAATGCCGCAAAAGAAATAGCGCCTGTTCAGTGTCATGACACCCGCTTATAAGTGCAGCCATCGGATTGGGAAAGCCAAATGGGCACAAAACTGATTGGCATTGTGGCACCTGCCGCGCGCCTTGACCCTTTGATCGCGGAACGCTTGCGACTCGTCGCGGGCGATATCGAGAATGGGCCTCATCTTTTCCTGCATCCACAGTGCTTCTTGTCGGACGGCCATTTTGCCGGTGACGACGATGCGCGGGCGCGCGCCTTTCTCGATGTGGCCAATGATCCCCACTTCCATGCCGTCTGGATCGCCCGCGGCGGCTATGGCTCGTGCCGGATTGCCCAGCGCGTCTTAAGCGAACTCAATGGCTATGCCCGCGAAAAACTCTATTTGGGTTACAGCGATGCCGGCTTCTTGCTGGCCGGTCTCTATGCCAAAGGCTGCCGGGTGGCGCATGGCCCGATGCCGGCTGATCTCGCCCGCCCGGGCGGGGAGGCAGCCGTATTGCGGGCGCTGTCCTGGCTTAATGCGGCGGATCCCGCCGCCCTGGAAGCTTCGCTCGTTGATGGCACGCCCGCCGCGGCCTTCAACATGGTGGTTCTCAGCCATCTGATGGGCACGCCGCTGGAGCCCGATCTCAGCGACCATGTGCTGATGCTGGAAGAGGTCTCGGAGTATCTCTACGCCATCGACCGCACGATGTTTCACCTCTCGACCCAAGCAGCGCTGCGCCGGGTCGCGGGTATCCGGCTGGGCCGGGTCAGCGATATTCCGCCGAACGACCCGGTTTTTGTGGAGAACGAAGAAGAGATCGTCAAACGCTGGTGCGGCGCGGCCAAAATTCCCTATTTGGGGCGGGCCGATATCGGCCACGATGCCGATAACAAGATCGTGCCGTTCGGACGGCGCTAGGCCATTTTGGGTTCGGCCACGGGGGTATTGCGCGCTTCGAGCCACGCCGTCATGGCGTCGGTGGTCAGCTTGGCGACTTCGAGAAGAGCGGGGCGGACCGTTTCGGCATCATTACTCTTGCGGCATAGCTCTGCCATGGCTTGGGCTGTGGCGGCGAGCTTGAGCGCTCCAACAGTCGTGGCGGTCGTGACGAGATCGTCGGCGATCTGGGCGGCTTGGTCGTGATGGTTGCTGTCGAGCGCTTCGCAGAGCGCCTCCAGGCTATGATCGAGGCCTTGCTGGAAGAGACGGAGGTAGGCGTTACATTCCTGGCGCCCCAAAGTACTTTCCAGGCTCTCTAGGGCTGCGTGGTCGATGAGATCGGTGGTATTCGAGTTGGCGGCTATCACGGCCAGCTTTGCCATCAGCGTGGTGGGTTGGATCGGCTTGGCGATGTAATCATTCATCCCCGCATTCAGATATTCCTCACGCGCCCCCATCATGGCGTTGGCGGTCATGGCAATGATCGTAACCTTCGCCTTGGCGCCTTTGAGTTTACGAATGCGGTGGGTGGCGGCGACGCCGTCCAGTTCGGGCATCTGGATGTCCATCAGCACCACATCGTAGGTCTTGGTCATCACCGCCTGCACGGCTTTGAGGCCCGTATCGACGACATCGACGCTGTGGCCGGATTTCTCCAGCAGCGCGAGCGCAAACTTCTGGTTGATGCGGTTGTCCTCGGCCAGAAGGATACGCAAAGGGTGCGCCTCCGCCTCAGCGCTGGGGGCGTCGCATTCTTCGCTCTCGGGCGTAGCGCCGCTGGCGAGAATGGTTACTAGGCAGTCGTGGAGAAATTGCTGGCGCAGCGGCTTTTCCAGGATGAAATCGAGGTGGACGGCTTTGTCCTTGACCGCATCGCGTCCGGCGGAGGTTACCAGAACAAGTTTCATCTCGTTCAAATGCGGGGTGGCGCGAATTTCTTCGGCGAGATCGACACCGGTCTTTCCGGGCATCATGTGATCCAAGAAGACGACGTCGTAAGGTTTACCGCGCTGCCAGGCCCGCTCGAGTTCCGTCATCGCGGCAAAGGCATCTTCGCTCGCGGCAGTTTCCATACCGAGCATGCGAAGCTGACGGCCGAGCAGCTCGAGGTTGGTCGGAATGTCATCGACCATCAGAGCCCGCAAGGTTTTGGTCTGGGTCGGCAGGTTGTCGGTGTTCAGGCTGGCGTCAGCGGTGCGCGGTAGGGTGAGCTCGAACCAGAAGGTAGAGCCCTTTCCCACGGTGCTGGTAAGATCGATGGTACCGCCCATCAGCGTTACAAGCTGTTTGCAGATGGCAAGGCCGAGCCCTGTGCCGCCGAACCGCCGCGTGGCGGAGCCATCGATTTGGGAAAATTTTTGGAACAGAAGCGGGCGCTCGGTTTCGGGCACGCCCAAGCCCGTATCGGTGACTTCGAAGCGCAGCGTCACGCTTTCACTCGGCAGCGTGGAGAGGCGCCGCACCAGCACCGACACGGCGCCTTTGTCGGTGAATTTTATGGCGTTGCTCATCAGATTGAGCAGAATTTGGCGGATGCGCAACGGGTCGCCACGATAGCCGCCGCGGGCATGCGGTTCCACGAAGACGACGAGATCGAGGGCTTTCTCGCGCGCCTTTCCCGCCATGACGGCAACAGTCCGCTCGACGGTTTTCAGCAGGTCGAACTCGCTGTTGTCGATATCGAGCTTGCCGGCTTCGAGTTTGGAGAGGTCGAGGATATCGTTGACCACCGTGAGCAGGGCCTCGCCGGATTCGTGAATGATCTCGGCAAAGCGGCGTTGTTCGGGATTGAGTGCGGTGCCGAGCAACAATTCGGCCATGCCCAAGACGCCGTTCATGGGGGTGCGCACTTCGTGGCTCATATTGGCGAGAAATTCCGACTTGGCCCGGTTACCGGTTTCGGCTTGTTCCTTGGCTGCCAAAATTTCGGCTTGCATGCTTTCGTGTTTGCGCAATTGACCAATGAGGATGACGCCAAGGCCGATCATGAGGGCGGAGATGAGTCCGAGCCCTACAGCCTCGGTCTGTGCGCCTTCATACCAATCGCTGAGTGCTGATTCGCGCGTCCGGATTGCGGTAACGGAAAGGTCGTCGTGCTCGGCATGTCCATATATATGCGCCGCGTCCTGCGTTTCCATGCGGGGACTACCGGCTGTCCCGATGCGCAAATCGGTGCCCGTTGGGAACGAAAGGTCGTCGCGGAATTGTTTGAGGAGTTTGGCGGCAAAGCGAGTATGGACGTCGCTCGTTTTGGCGTCCGGTGCAGCACCAAGCGGCACGGTGACTTCGAAGATCGTAAGCAAAGCAGCGTAATCGACATAGGCGCGCGCGTTGGCGTTGAGCTCGCTACGTTCTTCGGCGAGACGGTCGTTGTATTCTGTGAGACTGAGCCAGCCAAACGCACTCCACATTGCCGCGAGCAGAATCAATATCGCGGCGATCACCCAGACGCTGGGTGGATGGGAGCGGGAGGCGGTCGTCACAGACATACTACCTTTGCTGGTCACCAGGATGGCTCGCTGGGTGGGACGTTGCGGTGGGTTGGGCTAATGCGGAGTAAATTCCTCACTGTGGCAACTACCTATCCCTAAGGCGGTCAGGCCTTGGGCTTGAGGTGTGTTCTCATTTTGTTCTAAGACGCCCCCTCTATCTTATAAGCCCTTAGAGGGCGGGTGTCGTGACCGGAGCCATGGAAAAAATCGCTACGCTGCGAGCTGTGCTCGCGCCAACCGGGCGGGCGCAAAGGCGGGTCTCGTTGGGCCGGCCAGATGGCGTCTTGGCCGGAGGGCTCAGGCGTGGGGCTTTGCATGAGGTTTTTGCGCCCCCCTCGCATGAAGCGGCGGCTACGGGATTTGTTGTTGGCCTTGCCGTGCGGCTCGGCGGGCCGGTTCTATGGATTACCCAGGATTACGCTCTTCTCGAACATGGCGTGCAGGCGGCCACGGGCCTGCAGGAGCTGGGCCTTGATCCGGCCCGTCTTATTCTCTTGCGGGTCCCCGATGTGACCAGCGCCTTGCGGGCGGCCATGGATGGACTCTCCTGTGCTGCCCTGGGCGCGGTGGTGATCGAGCTGAGCGGCGAATCCAAGCTCCTGGATCTGGTGGCCTACCGCAAATTGGTCCTCGCCGCCGGGGAAAGCGGGGTCACGGTGTTGCTGCTGCGCTTTTCGGCCCAGCCCAGCGTCGGGGTGGCCGAAACCCGCTGGCAGGTCCGGGCGCAGCCCTCGCCAAGCAGCCACTGGGGTAAGCCGATTTTCGCGGTGGAGCTGCAGCGCAATCGAGCCGGGCCGGGCGGCTCTTGGGTTCTGGAATGGAGTTGTGACGATGGTCTCTTCCGCTCGGCGGATCGTGGCGCTGTGGTTTCCGCGTCTGGCGAGCGATCGCCTGCAGCGGCGCTGGCGGACATCTCCGCCGCCTGACGCCGGTCTGCCGCTGGTTCTGGTCGCCAAGATCGACAACGCCATGCGGCTCACTGCGGTGGATCGTCGAGCCGCCCAGCTTGGTCTTGAGACCGGCATGGCCTTGGCGAGCGCACGCGCCCGGGGGCCTGCGCTCAAGGTGATGGCGGCCAATGAAGCGGCCGATGCCAAATTGCTGGGGCGTCTGGCTGATTGGTGCGACAGTTTTTCTCCCTTTGTGGCGCTGGATCCGCAGGGCCTGCTCCTGGATGTCACCGGCTCCAGCCATTTGTTTGGCGGCGAGCTGGCCATGCTGGAACGCCTGCGGGCGGCATTGAAACACCAAGGCTTTGCCGTCACCGCCGCTCTGGCGGGCAGTGCCACGGCGGCGCGGGCCTTGGCGCGCTATTGCGATGGGCTGATCGTGCCGCCGGGCGCCGATCAGGCGGCGATGGCGGGACTTCCTGTCGAGGCTTTGGCGCTTGAGCCAGCCATCACTCAGGCTTTGCGCCGCGCCGGGCTGAAAAAAGTAGGGCAGGTGGCGGCGCGCAGCCGCGCCGAGCTGACCGCCCGCTTTGGCGCCGCCATGGTGTCCCAACTCGACAACGCTTTGGGCAAAGCCGAAATACCGATCTCGCCGCGCCTGAAACTGCCGCCTTACCGGGTTGAACGCCGTTTTGCCGAACCGGTCGCCATCGAGGACTTCATGCTGGCCACCATCAAGCAACTCGCCGGACATCTCGCCAAGTTGCTGGAAGAGCGTGGTGAAGGGGCCCGGGCTTTGGAGGCGGTGTTCTTTCGGGCGGACGGTGCCATCCGTCGCATCGCGATCGAGACCGGGGCGCCGAGCCGCGATCCGGCCATTCTGGAACGGCTTTTCCGCGAAAAGCTGGGGGCGCTGGCTGATCCGCTCGACCCCGGGTTTGGTTTTGACCTCATCCGTCTGGAAGCCTTGCACACCGAAGCTTGTCGCAGTGAGGCGAATGATCTCGGCAGCAGCGCGGTGGACGAAAAAGAAATCCGCCATCTGATCGACCGTCTCGCTGCCCGCTTCGGTAGCCATCGCGTGCTGGCCTTCCGCCCCAACGACACCCATATCCCGGAAAACGCCTTTGCCGCGGTGCCCGCGCAATATGCCCCCGCGAGCAAGCTTGCCTGGGAAAGCGTTCGGTCTCCCCAAGAAGCGCCGCAGCGGCCGCTGCGGCTGATGATTCCCGAGCCGGTCAGCATGCTGCCGGGGATGCGCTTTCGCTGGCGGGGTGTGGTGCATGCCGTGCGGCATAGGGAAGGGCCCGAACGCATCGCCATGGAATGGTGGCGCGCTCTTTCTGATTCAAAAGGGGGCGGTCCCGCCCGCGACTATTTCCGCCTGGAAGATGAGGAGGGCCGCCGCTTCTGGCTCTACCGCGAAAACGGCGCCCGCTGGTTTTTGCATGGGGTTTTCGCATGACGGGATTTGCGGAAATCGCTGCCACTACCAATTTTTCCTTTCTGCGCGGGGCCTCGCATCCGGCGGAGATGGTGGAGACGGCAGCAAAGCTTGGTTATGCCGCCATCGGTATTGCCGACCGCAATTCTCTGGCCGGGGTGGTGCGCGCCTATGCGGCTTGGCTGGAGCTCGAAGGGCCCAAGCCCAAACTTCTCACCGGGGCGCGGCTGGTCTTTGCCGATGGTACGCCCGACATCTTGGCTTATCCCTCGGATCGCGCCGCTTATGGCCGTCTTTGCCGCTTGCTCAGTCAAGGCAAGCTGCGGGCGCCGAAAGGCGAGTGCCTGTTGCTGCGCAGCGATCTCAACGAATGGCAAGAGGGTCTTCTCCTCGTGGTGATGACGCCGCGACCAGGGCGGGTTGCGCCAGAGGCGGCCCTCAAACGGTCCTGGAACACTGCGGGCGCCGCGGGACGGGATTTGGCGATGACGCCGGAGAGCCACGACCTCGGCGCTTTTTTGCAAGAGCTGGAAAGCGAGATGCCAGGGCGGATCTGGCTCGGCGTGTCGATGCCGCTTTGCGGCGATGATCTTCGCCGCCTCGAGCATTGGCAGGCGATTGCAGCCGCCGCCAACGTGCGCCTGCTTGCCTCCAACGAGCCGCTTTATCATGAGCCGGAGCGGCGGGCTTTGCAGGATGTCGTCACTTGCATCCGCGAGCATGTCAGCCTCGCCACTGCTGGGCGTTTGTTGGAAGTCCATGGCGAGCGCTATCTGAAAGCGCCCAGCGAGATGGCTGCGCTTTTCGCCGCTGCGCCGCAGGCTGTGGCCGAAACTCTCCGTTTGGCTGAGCGCGTCACCTTCAGCCTTGATCAGATCCAATACAATTATCCCGAGGAGCCCGTACCCCAAGGCAAGACCGCCCAAGGTCATCTCGAAGACCTCACCTGGGCAGGGGCGGCGGAGCGCTATCATGGCTTTGTGCCGGACAAGGTGCGCGCCACGCTGGAAAAAGAGTTGCGCCTGATCGGGCAATTGGAGATCGCACCCTATTTTCTCACCGTGCACGACATCGTCTCCTTTGCCCGGCGCGAAGGCATTTTGTGCCAGGGGCGGGGTTCGGCGGCCAATTCCGCCGTCTGCTACATGCTGGCCATCACCGCCGTCGATCCCAATGAGATCGATCTGTTGTTCGAGCGTTTCGTCTCGCAGGAGCGCAAAGAGCCGCCCGACATCGATGTCGATTTCGAGCACGAACGCCGCGAAGAGGTGATCCAGGACATCTATTCGCGTTATGGCCGCCATCGTGCCGCGCTCGCCGCCACCGTCATCCGCTATCGCCCGCGCAGCGCCATTCGCGATGTCGGCAAGGTCTTTGGTCTTACCGAGGACGTCACCTCAGCTTTGGCTTCCGGCGTTTGGGGCAGCTGGGGTGGCCGCCTCAAAGATGACGAGGTGCGCCAAGGCCTGCTCGATCCGCGCAATCAGGTCGTCGCTGCGGCGGTGGCGATGGCCAATCTGCTGATGGGCTTTCCCCGCCATCTTTCCCAGCATGTCGGCGGCTTTGTTCTTACCCATGATCGCTTGGATGAAATCGTGCCGGTCGGCCCCGCCACCATGGAGGACCGCTGGTTCATCGAATGGGACAAGGACGATATCGACACGCTGCGGCTGATGAAGGTCGATGTCTTGGCGCTCGGCATGCTCACCTGCATCCGCAAAGCTTTCGACCTCATCCGCGTGCATGAGGGCAAAAGCTACACCCTGGCCAGCGTCCCGCGCGAAGATCCCGCCGTTTATGAGATGCTGCAAAAGGGCGATGCTATCGGCGTCTTTCAGGTCGAAAGCCGGGCGCAGATGAACATGTTGCCGCGCCTGAAGCCGGAAAAATTCTACGATCTCGTCATCGAAGTGGCGATCGTGCGCCCCGGCCCCATCCAGGGTGACATGGTGCATCCTTATCTCAGGCGGCGTTCGGGCAAGGAGAAGGTCACTTATCCCTCGCCGTCACCCGAACATGGACTGCCCAACGAGCTTTATGACGTCCTGCACAAGACCATGGGCGTGCCGCTGTTCCAGGAACAGGCCATGAAGCTCGCCATCGTGGCGGCGAAATTCACCCCAGATGAGGCCAATGGATTGCGCCGCGCCATGGCGACCTTCCGCAATCTGGGCACCATCGATACCTTCAAAACCAAGCTGGTGGGCGGCATGGTCGCCCGTGGCTATGAACAGGACTATGCCGAACGCTGCTTTCGCCAGATCGAAGGCTTCGGTGCTTACGGCTTTCCCGAAAGCCATGCCGCGAGCTTTGCCCATCTCGTCTACGTCTCGGCTTGGATCAAAAAGCATCATCCGGCGGCTTTCTGCGCCGCCTTACTCAACTCCCAGCCGATGGGCTTTTATGCCCCGGCCGAGATCGTGCGCGATGCCCGCGACCACGGTGTTGTGGTCCATCCCGTCGATGCCAATTTCAGCGCTTGGGACAACACGATCGAGCCTGGTCCTTCGGTCCGCTTGGGCTTTCGCCAAGTGGATGGCTTTCGCGAGGATTGGGCCAAGACCCTCGTGCGCGCCCGCGACAATGGCTATCAGAGCATCGAAACTCTGGCCAAGCGCACGAGCCTGCCGCGGCGCGCACTTGTTATCCTGGCTGATGCGGATTGTTTCCAATCCCTGGCCACGGATCGTCGCGAGATGCTGTGGGCGGTGCGTCGCATTGCCGATCCCACCGGCTTGCCGCTGTTCGATGCCCAATTTGTCGACGCCCAAGAGCCGGAAGAGATCGCGCCGCTGCCGGTGATGCCGCTTTCCGAGCATGTGCTGGCCGACTACCAGATGCTGCGCCTGTCCTTGCGGGCCCATCTGATGGAATTCCTGCGCGAGGTCTTTCGCGCCGAAGGCGTCATGACCTGCGCCGAAATCAATCAGGCTGCGGACGGGATGAAGGCAGTGTCTGCGGGTATCGTCTTGGTGCGCCAAATGCCCGGCGAGGCCGGTGTTGTTTTTGTAACATTGAGTGACGACACCGGTGTCAGCAACGTCGTCATATGGCCACGGCTGGTCGAGCTCTTCCGGCGCGAGATTATGGGCGCGCGGCTATTGCTCGTTCAGGGCAAAATTCAGAAGAGCCCCGAAGGCGTGGTCCATTTGGTCGCGGAGCGTGTGATGGATCGCACGGCGGAATTGGCACGCCTCTCTGAGGATGAAGAGTCGCATGGGCAAGGTGTGCCCAAGCACGGCCATCCGCGTGCCCTTCGTATCGTGCCGAAATCGCGCGATTTTCATTAAGGCGCGCGCGGCCATGCGTTCGTTGTCCACAAAGACAATCATGCATGCGTCGTATATGATATTTCGCAAAAGCGGGGCTGTTTGTCGCGACCGCCAGAATTTGCGTATTTGCCTATGTATCCGGAAGGACTCTGCGGTTAATCAGCAAGCGTAGAGGCCCTCACGGAACGGCGTGCCTCATGGTTCGCGTCCTGGCGTGGTCTCCTGCAAAACAAAAAACGAGCAGGGAACCAGATTATGTCACATATCGTCTACGGCGTCTGGAATGGAGCCGTTCACGACTACCGCGATCCGAGCAAGCCGACGCCGGAGCATCCCGTCGCTTTGCACGGTCTTGATGTCTTCAACGAAGGAAACCCCATCCGGGCCTTCGTCGGTGACCGCGGCTTTTTCGTTTTCGACAAAGGCGTCAGCCTGATCGATACGTTCTGGCGCTACATGGATAAGGCGGCCGAGCAGTCTTGCGGCAAGTGCACGCCCTGCCGCATGGGTACCGTGCTGGTGCGCGATGCCTTGGCCGATATGCGCAAGGGCAACAGCTCCGCACTCACCCTCGACGATATCATCGCCCTGGCACGCCAAATGACCGACACCTCGCTGTGCGGTCTCGGCATGACTTGCGGCAAGGCTTTGCTGGAAGCGCTGGAGAATTTCCGCGGCGAATTCGAAGCCGAAATCGAAGAAGGCAAACAGCCCGAACAGGAAGGCATGGTCTATGTCACCGCGCCCTGTATCGAAGCCTGCCCCTCCAAGATCAACGTGCCGCAGTACATCGACTATATCCGCGACGGCAAACCCTCCCATTCCTTGGGCGTGATCCTGCAGAAATATCCCATGGCCGCCACTTGCGGCCGTGTCTGCGTGCGCTTCTGCGAAATGGCTTGCCGCCGCAATCTGGTGGACGAAGCGGTCGGCATCAAAACCTTGAAGCGTTACGTCGCCGACTATCAGACCACCACCGGTGCGCTGACCTTCTCCAAAGCGATGATCTCTGAAAGCCTGCCGCCCTCGATGCGCGTTGCCGTCGTTGGTGCCGGTCCGGCGGGCGTCTCTTGTGCCTATCACCTGCTGCTGCACGGCTATCACGTCGATATCCTGGAAGCGATGGAGCAGGGCGGCGGCATGGCCTCGATCGGTATCCCGAGCTATCGCCTGCCTAAGGATGTGCTGCTCTCGGAGATGGACATCATCACCCAGCTTGGCGGCCGTTTCCTCTTCAACCAGAAACTCGGCCGCGATTATTCGGTCGATGATCTCTTCGCCCGCGGCTACCGCGCGGTCTTCCTTGGCCTTGGTTGCCAGGAAGGCACCAAGATGGGCGTGATGAACGAAGACACCAGCCTCGGCGGCTATGATTCGGGCATCGGTTTCCTGCTCAAGGTTCACGACCATGTGGCCGGGGTGAAGCCGATCAAACTCGAAGGCGATGTCGTGGTGGTTGGTGGCGGTAACGTCGCCATGGATTGCGTCCGCTCGGCCATCCGCATGGGCGCCCGCACGGTGCATCTGATCTACCGGCGTACCCGCGATGACATGCCGGCCGATAAGGAAGAAATCACCGCGGCGGAAGCCGAAGGTATCGTCATGCACTTCCTCACCAACCCGACGGAGATCCTGTCGGCGGATGGTAAGGTCACGGGCGTCAAACTGGTGCATATGCGCCAGACCGAAAAAGACGCGCGCGGCCGCCGCAATGTCGAGCCGATTCCGGGTTCGGAGCGGGTTTTGAATTGCTCCTTGGTGATTGCCGCCATCGGTCAGCAGATCCAATCTGGTGCGCTGACGGAAAAAGACGGCGTCTCGCTCAACAAATGGAAATGCGTCGACGTCAACAAGACCAGCCTTGCCACCTCTCGCGAAGGCGTCTTCGCTGGCGGTGACTGCGAGACCGGTCCTGCCACGCTGATCCATGCCATGGCCGCCGGCCTCAAAGCCGCCCGCGCCATCGACGATTGGGTGCGCCGCGGTTATGTGCGCTTCTTCCCGCGTTCGCGCATGCGTCAGATCCTGCGCGACAACAACGTGCTGGCTTCCGATGTCGCCGAAATTCCGGTGAAGTCGGAATACCGCGTGCATCATCCCGAACTCGACCCGAATATCCGCAAACAGATGTTCGAAGAGGTGGAGCGGCCGATCAGCCGCGAAGAGGCCTATCACGAGGCCAAGCGCTGCATGCGCTGTTATCGCGTCTATTCGGTGGTCACGGCTGAGCCCGTGCCAGAATCCCACAATTGAGGAGCGCCCCAGATATGGAACACGAACACGAAGAGGGCGGCGAAAAGAAGATTTTGCACGCCACACTCAATGGCGTCGCAGTCGAAGCCGAAGAAAACGAAACCATCCTGCACTGCGCCCGCCGTTATGGCGTCTATATCCCGACGCTGTGCGAGATGGACGATATCGATCACACGCCCGGCACCTGCCGCGTCTGTCTGGTCGAATTCGAAATGCCGAGCGGTGACGGCAAGACCAAGCTGGCGACGTCCTGCAACACGCCGATCGTCGAAGGCATGGTGGTGCAGACTCGCAGCCCCCGCGCTCGTCACGCCCAGCGCCTGCAGGTCGAACTCTTGCTCGCCGATCACGATCAGGATTGCGCCACTTGCGTGCGCCACGGTTCTTGCGAATTGCAGGACGTGGCCCAGTTCGTCGGCTTGCATGAAAACCGTTTCTACAAGCCGTCTTTTGTCGAGAAGCGTCCGGTGGACGATTCCTCGCCAGCCATGATCCGCGACATGTCCAAATGCATTCGCTGTCAGCGTTGCATTGCCATCTGCCGCGAAGGTCAGGGCGTCGACGCGCTGGTGCAGGTCGGCATCGGCCAGGACAAAGCGGTCGGTCTGCGCTTTGGTCTGTCACAGAAAGAATCGACTTGCGTCACTTGCGGCCAATGCGTGCTGGTGTGCCCCACCGGCGCTTTGGGCGAACGCGACGAGACCGACAAGGTGCTCGATTGGATCTATGATCCCGAGATCATCACGGTGTTCCAGTTCGCGCCGGCCGTGCGCGTGGCCTTTGGCGAAGAGTTCGGCTTGCCGCCGGGCGCCAACGTCCAAGGCCAGATCATCACCGGTCTCAAGCGCATTGGTGCCGACATCGTGCTCGACACCAATTTCGCCGCCGATCTGGTGATCATGGAAGAGAGTGCCGAGCTCTTGAAGCGTTTGGCGGCGGGTAGCCGTCCGACCTTCACCTCCTGCTGTCCGGCTTGGATCAATTTCGCCGAAATCCACTATCCGGAAGTCCTGCCCTATCTGTCCTCGACCAAATCGCCGATGCAGTCGATGGGTGTGATCTGCAAAACCTATCTGCCGGAAAAGATGGGGCTGGATCCCAAGAAGATCCGCACCATCGCCATCATGCCTTGCACCGCCAAAAAAGACGAAGCGGCGCGTCTGCAGCTTGAAGTCGAAGGCATGACCGAAATCGACGTCGTGCTGACGACACGCGAATTCGCCCGCATGTTGCGGCGCGAAGGCGTCAACATCGCCAAGCTCGAGCCGAGCGAATTCGACAATCCGTATATGAGCGAATTCTCCGGTGCGGGCGCCATCTTCGGCACCACGGGCGGTGTGATGGAAGCAGCCGTGCGCACCATGTATTATGTTGCCAACGGCAAAGAGTATGATGCCATCGAGTTCGAGCAGTTGCGCGGCTTCGAAGGCGTGCGTTCCGCCACGGTCGATATGGGCGGCTCCATCGGCATCGTGAAAGTCGCGATGTGCCATGGCCTCAAGCCGGCGCGGGAAATCACCGAGCTGGTGCTGGCCGGGAAAGCCGATTTCGACTTCATCGAAGTCATGGCCTGCCCTGGGGGCTGTGTTGATGGCGGCGGCAATCTGCGCTCCAAGAAGGCCTATATGCCGAACGCCTTGAAGCGCCGCGCCACGCTCTACAATGTCGATCGTCAGCAGCATGTCCGCCAGTCGCACAACAACGAGCAGATCAAAATGCTCTATCGCGACTTCCTGGAGAAGCCGTATTCCGACAAGGCCCATCACCTGCTGCACACGATGTACACCGACCGCAAACAGACACTGACGCGGACGGTGAAGGAGATCTGGGACGACCTGACCATCTCCGATCCTCTGTATTAGGCCTGGATGCCGGGGCGACGACCCATTTATGGTCGTAAGCCTTTGATACGACATGACACTTGGGAGGGCCGAAAGGTCCTCCCTTTGTTTTTGGGGGGTGTCTTCGATTCTTGATCTTTCACAAGGACAGAAAATTTCCGCACGTGTCATATGGCTCGGTGGCGGGGCTTACCGAGCATCGCCGAAGATAAGGAAGCGGGACGTGTTCTTTCGAGCGTGTACCCGAGTTGCGTAGCTTTGGGTGCATGCCCCGGCCGTCCCCTTTGGGGAGGAGATCGGAATGGATGCCCAGCAGCAATGGCGGACGGAGGTCGAGCAACTCGTCCGCACCCACGG
>JARLIR010000156.1 GCA_031291635.1 Rhizomicrobium sp.
CGCTGCGAAGTACAAGGCAGATGGTATTCCGGCTGTGGTTTTCGGCGGCAAGGAATATGGCACCGGCTCGTCGCGCGATTGGGCGGCCAAAGGGCCCAAGCTGCTCGGCGTGCGCGCGGTCATCACCGAAAGCTTCGAGCGCATCCATCGCTCCAACCTTGTCGGCATGGGCGTGGCGCCGTTCAATTTCGAGCCCGGAAAATCGCGCAAAGACTACAATCTGACCGGCGACGAGATCATCGACATCCCCGGCCTCTCCGGCAAACTGAAGCCCAAGATGAGCGTCACCGCCACCATCCATAGGAAAGACGGCACGACGACGGCGTTGCCGCTGATCCTGATGCTACTGACAGCCGACGAAGTCGCTTACTTCAGCAACGGCGGAATCTTGCCCTACGTCCTCAGGCAGTTGGTGGGGTAGGGCGTAGGGAGCGCACTGGCCTCACACACTCGTTGTCATGGCCCGCAACAGCGGGCCATCCAGCTTGTGTTGCTCCGATCTTTGCGAGGTGACTTGAGATCAACCGTCCTCATTGTGCCAGGCGAAAACTGGATGGCCCGCTGTTGCGGGCCATGACAATTGGGGGGCCGGTTTTGGCCTCCCTCAAGCCTTCTCCACCTTCTCCGCGAGCCACATTTTGATCAGCGATTGATAGGGCACGTCGCGTTGGTTGGCGGCGATCTTGATCTGTTCAAGCAAGCCCACCGGCAGATGTAGGGAAATTCGTTTTGTGATCGGTTTCAAATTGGGAAAGCGCGCAACAACCGCCTTGCTCCAATCGACGTAACCGGCGGTGTCATGGCTTTCCCAGAAGGCGCGTTCCTCGGCCTCGGTGGCAAAGCTCGGCAGCGGTTTTGGCGCCTTTTTCATGGCAAATATCCTCCCACTAGGGCCCTAAAGCCGCAATCAAGCCGAAGTGACTGGTCGCAGGGGCCTTCGCACACTAAGTTTAGCTCATGAAGACCGCTCTGGCCGCGCTCGCCTTTGTGCTTCTGTCCGGCGTCAATGCGTTCGCCGGGACAGTGCGCCCGGTCGTGGTCGAGGTTTATACCAGCCAGGGCTGTAATTCCTGCCTTTTCGCCAATAGTTTGGCGGCCAAGATCGCGCAAAAGCCGGGAACCCTCGTGCTTAGCTTTGCGGTGACCTATTGGGACATGTTCGGCTGGAAAGACACGCTGGCCAACGACGACAACACCAAACGCCAAAAGGCCTATGCGGCGGCGTTGCACCGTGGCGGCGTCTACACCCCGCAGCTGGTCATTGATGGTATCCGCGATGTCTCCGCCACCAGGGCTGACGCGGTGGCCTATGCCCTCGAAATGGCGGCGATGGCGCGCGATGACGGCTATCAGCCTGATGACGAGACGCCCGCGGCGCTCGCCCGTAAGGAC
>JARLIR010000157.1 GCA_031291635.1 Rhizomicrobium sp.
GAAAAATCACGTCATGCTGAGGAGCTCCGCGTGCACAATAGCGGACAGTTTAACTTTGAAGACTGGGGCGCGGAGCCTCGAAGCACGCAGGCTCTATTCCGCCCGCGGCAGTTCGGCGACAGAGGTGATGCGGCGGCCCTTACGGTCTTCGCCGTGATTCGCGGGCTTGCCACCGCCGCCGTCCGTCTCAGGGCCGAAAGGAAAAAGGCCGGTGCGACCTCTGCCGAAATGATCAAGCGCTTGAAAACACGGGCTTAAGGAATCCGAAGCGTCTCTGACCAAGAAGCTTAAGCGAGGGCCCGCCTCTTTTTTCCTAGCCTGTCTAGCAGCGCTCGAGCTTGAGGGCGTACATTTGGAGGAGGTCTTGGAGAATACATTGGCGGACATTTTGGCAGATCAGAATAATGCCGATCACGAAAAGACCGATAGTGACACCGCCACACCATCCAGTTTGATCAATGGCGAAATTGAGGTAGCTAGCGACGGTCATCCAAAACCAACCGATGGCGGTGGAAAGCCCGCTAACGGCGAGACGCCGCCAACGAGTAAAACTCTTCGGAAAGAAATTAGGTGGTTTGACTGGGTGAATGCCGGGGTTGCTGTCGCGACACTCATCGTCGCTTTCGCCGCTTATCGTGTAGCTAGCGACACTCGCGATATTAAGTCCGCAGTCGCCAATCTCTCTACTCTCGCCAGCCAGTCCGCACGGCAAGCTAAGGCGGCGGAAGGTCAATTGAATGAAATACGTTCCGAGCAGCGGCCGTGGGTCGCCATTCCAAGCGCTGACACCGGGTTGATGTTGGCTATTACGGAGCCTCTGACATTCAGCAAGTCCGGGGGCGCTATGAGAACAGCCATCACCTTGCGCAATTCCGGGAAAAAGCCTGCTTTCGGTGTCAGGTGGAATAGCAAAATCGTGCCTTTTGCAGTCACCAGAGAGCACGAATTGGGTGGAGATTTGGCCGCCTATTGCGATCCGATTAGGAAGCAAGCGGCTGGAATTTTGGAAAGAACCTTGTTCCCCGATGATAGGTATGTCGAGAATTTTCCGAGTGCGGTTTATCCCGTTGACATACTGCGCGCCTTCGCCATGTCCAATAAACTCGTCAATTTCCCGGGGAAGCTCGAATTCGCATGGATTGGTTGCGTGGACTATCGCGATGCTGACGGGAGCCATCACCAATCGCGATACGCGTTCCTTTTGGGGGCTCCAATCAAAAACTCAGGAATGTGGATGGGCTTCATCAAGCCAGAAGGGGGCCACCCGGAAGTCCGGTTGATCGAAGCCCTGCAATCCGCTGATTAGTAGTAACGTGGCCACCGCCGACTGCGCGCACGGTGCTTACTCAAGACCCGCCACACTCACGTGGTGCGCTCCGCGCTGCACGCAAGGCGCATCTACCCCTATTCACTACTCTCTATTCCCTACTCACCTTTTCCCTATTCCGCCCTTGGCAGTTCGGCGATGGCGGTAAAACCTGCGCCTTTGGCGCTTTGCAGCGTGAGCGTGCCGCCATGCAGTTCGCAATAGGCTTTGGCGAGGGTCAGGCCCAAGCCGCCGCCTGCCGGATGATCATGGGTGGAGCGCCCACCTTGCTCGAAAGGCTCCAGGATGCGCGCCAGCTCTTCGGTGGCGATGCCGGGGCCGTTGTCGCTGACGATCAGGCGCAGCGTGTCGTTGCCCGCCTCGACGCTGAGGCGCACGGCGCCGCCCTTCTGGGTGAAGCTGACGGCATTCTCGACCAGATGGCCGAGGATCGCGGTCAAGGCGCTTTCATCAGCGTCGGCCATCACGCCGGGCAGGGCATCGCTGCAATCAATGGCGATATCGCGCTCCGCGGCGGTGCCATCGAAGCGGTCTTTGGCGGCCCATAGCGCC
>JARLIR010000158.1 GCA_031291635.1 Rhizomicrobium sp.
ATCGTGGCGACTGCCCTCGCCATCCTCAAGCAAGACGGTCTCGATGGCCTGACGCTGCGCCGCGTCGCCACCACGCTCGAAACCGGCCCTGCCTCGCTCTACGTCTATTTCGCCAATCTCAGCGAGCTTCACGGCGAAATCCTCGACGCTGCTATGGCAGAGGTCGAGCTGCCGGGCCCCGGTAAGCATGGCTGGCGGGCGCGCCTCAAGGCCCTGCTCACCTCCTACATGCTGATCCTCTACAACAATAAGGGCCTGGCCCAGCTTGCCATGACCCAGATCGCTTGCGGCCCCAATGCCTTGCGCATTGTCGAAACCGTGCTGGCGCTCTTGATGGAAGGCGGCGTGCTGGAAACGCGCGCGGCGCTTGGCGTCGACCTGCTGCTGCTGCACGTCACCGCCGTAGCCGCTGAGCAGAGCAATTGGCGCGATAACGGCAGTGATTTCACCCGCGCCAAAGAAGTTTTCAACACACTCTCGCCTGACGATTATCCCCTGTTGCATGCCAGCCGCGAGCTGCTCTTTTCCACCTCGGGCAAAGCGCGCTTCCTTTGGGCGCTGGATGTCATTGTCGACGGTATTCTCGCCGCGCCTTTGCCTGAAGACTGACGCTCCTTACTTATTCCGTACACTGATTACTTAAACAAAACCCTCGGAGGTTATCGATGACGCATGCTCCAATGCCTACCCCCAATGAAGAATCCACCCAGGCTGGTTTCGCCAAAATCTACGCCGAGACCAATCCGCCATGGGATATCGGCCAGCCCCAGCCGCCTTTCATCGCCATTGCCGACCAGATCAAAGGCCCCCTGCTCGATTGCGGTTGCGGCACCGGTGGCACTTCGGTCTATTTCGCCAAGCGTGGTCTTGCCGTAACCGGGATTGATTTTGTCGCCCAAGCCATCGCGCTAGCCCAGGCCCATGCTCAAGGCAACGGCGTGCATGTCGATTTTCTGGTCAAGGATGCCATGACTCTCAGCACCTGGGACAAGCGCTTTGTCAGCATCATCGATAGCGGCCTCTATCACATTTATGAGGCTGCGGAGCGGCGCCGTTATGTCGATGGCCTCGCCCACGTCATCGAGCCTGGCGGTCATCTCTATCTCTTCGCCTTTGCCGAAGGCCCGTCGGCGCCGGGTGGCGGCCTGACGCGGGACGACATCGCCCAAGACTTCGCTCAAGGCTGGGAAATGGAAGCCATCGACTACGCCCCAGGCGAAATCAACCCCGCCTTTGAGCATCCCGAAATGCTGGCTGATCTTAAAATGTGGTTCGCCATCATCCGCCGCACGGCATAAGCACGGCTAAGCCCAGGGGCTCGGCGCAATCCGGGCCCCTCTATTTCGCGTGCTCTCTCGCCCAGCTCTCATAGCGCTTCAGTGCTTTGGCGGGGGCCGTGTTGTACCAGGAATAGCCTTGGCGGCGTTCAGCGCTGATTTCATTGACGTCGTCATGGATGGTCTTATCGCGATCACCGAACACCGGCTTCATCGTGACCGGATCATAGAACCGCGCCCACATCGTGCCCGTGCCTTTGACCAGCACGCGGCTGTCGCCTTGCGTCTGCCAAGCGATGCCGGAAATAGCGGCGCTTTTCAGCCAAGCCATACCGTCATGGATCGCTGCCACCTCGTCCTTTGAAAGATCGGGCTGGCTCATGAGGAAAACGAGCAGCTCCGCACTTTCGCTCGCCGACAGCATCGCCGGTTCAAAATTGCGCGCCGCCACCGGCTTTAAGGTCAAGGGATCATGCTGCTGGCCCCATATGGTGCGCTTGCCCTGGACCCTCACTTGGCTGGCCAAGATAACCGCCCGCGCCCGCTTTACAGCTGCCGCCGCATCGGCCTTGGCCTTGGCCGGAACGAAAGCGTAAAAGCCGTTTGCGTCACTGGCGACATCGGCGAGCAACCCTGCCGTATTGACGAAGGCGTTGTCGTTAAAAGTCAGCGCATCGGCATAACCGCCTTCCAGCGGCCAGATTTGCGGCCAGCCCCCGCAAGGCAGTTCGGCAGCAAAGAGATAGCTGAGACCTTTGAGAAAGCTACCGCGCCAGGCCGCCGAATCCGACGGGCCCGCCGCAGCGATCACCTTGGCCAGAAAACGAAGCTGGGTCGTGGTGGCGTCGTTATCGATAGTACCGACGTAATGCCAATGCACCGCTGCAGGATTGGGGTAGTCCAGGGGCTGGCTGCGCGCGGTTTTTTCGAACACCACCCACATCTGACCCTTCTGCCGCAGGTCTTTGCTGAAATCCTGGTTCTTGCCCCAGCCGCCTGCCGGCGTCTGAAAGGACACGATCACATTGGCGATATGGCGGGCCTCGTCGCTGCCGTACCAAGCTGGCGGGCGGTCGAGCGGCATCGAATGATCGTGAGCGCTGTCGTTTTCAGGTTCCGGAAATTGCTTCTGCCCGCGGCGCTCGGTTTCGAGCGTATCGACATCTTTTTTGTGCGCTTCAGCGGAGAGCGTTAGATATGCCTGCCAGGGCAGCCGCTGCTCTTCCGGCAACAAAGCGATGGCAGCCGGTTTGAGACCATTGTAGCGCTCGCTCCTGCCGACCACCGCCGCTGGCGCCGCCACACTGAGGAACAGCCAAGCAAGGCCAAGCACGGTCGCTCGAATTTTCACCTTGTCCTCCTGCTTTGAACGCACGCCGACGCCGATTACGACCGGCGGCGCAGTGCCGGACCGCGGCCAAAGAAAGTCAAGGCAAAACCGATCGTCCCGGCGACAAAGGCGAAGATAGCAATGCCAATGGCCAGCGCAAAAGTCCGCCCCGCCTTGGCTTCCGCGGCTTGGCGCCGTTCGGTCAGGAGGGCGTTTTCTTGCGCATCCATATGCACGAGCAAAGCCAACACGGCTCCGCGCGAGCGCCGCTTAGCGGGGTTGGTGATGGCCTCCGCCACCTTTTGACGTCCGGCAGCGCCGTCGGCAAGCAGCTCCGTATAAATCGCTTCGTGCTCGGCTACTTGTTTTTCCAGAGAAACAAAATCGGCCTGCAAGTCCGGCGTATCCCGCACCAGTTCTCCCAACGCGGTCATGGCGATCACAAGCTCTTTGTGGATGTGTTTGTGATAACTCACAAAAACGGGATCGCCGCTGAGGGCAAAGCCACGCACGGTCAATTCTGTACCGGTGATGTTGATGTGCACTTGATCGATCTGGCGCAACACCGCGGCGGAGCGTTCCGAATCCGCGAAGCTTTCGCGCAGCTGTTCGACATTGCGGCCCAGCATCGCCATCGCCGCCACGAACAACACCACGGCCGCAAAAAGCGCCGATATGCCGAATTCCCGTGGGTCGACTTCAAAAAGACGGCGCGCCGGTGACATGGTTTCTCCCGCCGGTGCAACTTACCACTGCCAGCTTAATCAGCAGTTACGGCATCCGGCAACGCGGCGGCATCCTCACGCTTTACCGCCATGGGCGCTGCGGGCTCTGGCCGCCGAAAACTCGCCACCAAGAGAGAGACAACTTCGGCGAAGGGCGACGGGCGCAGCGAGCGCGGCGGAAACGGCTTTCTCCAATGCATGGCGGCCACACTTTCTTTCGTGACTACGCGGCGAAGGCGCTTTCTTCTGTAACTTGCTTCGGCGGCTCGGCGGGCAGCACGACATAGCCGCGGCAACCCTTACCGTATTCGCTTTCGAGCCAGGCACGTCCGCCATGGAGTTCGGCAAGGCCGCGCACCAACGCCAGACCAAGGCCGGTACCGCCCGCTTGGCGGTCATAGCGATTGTCCACTTGGCTGAAGGGCGTGAAGATCTTGTCGAGTTTCTCGCGCGGGATGCCAGGACCGTTGTCTTCGCACACCACTTGGAAGCCACCGCCATTGGCAGCACCGGCCGTCACGGCGATCTTGCCGCCTTCGGGGGTGAACTTCACGGCATTGGAGACGAGATTGATCAGGATCTGCTTGAGGGCGCGCTCGTCGGCATAGAGGGGCGGCGCATCCGGCAGGATGGTGATGATGAGTTCCTGCTTCTTCTCGCGCGCCTTGGCACCGATCAGCTTGAGCGCGATATCGAAGGTGCGATGCGGATCGATAGGATGGGGCGCAATTTCCATCTTGCCCGCTTCGATCTTGGCAACGTCGAGCAGATCGTTGATCAAGCTGAGCAGATGGGCGCCCGACGAATGGATGTCGCCCGCATATTCTTTGTAGCGGGCCGACCCGACCGGACCGAAACATTCCTGGGCAATGATTTCCGAGAAGCCGAGAATGGCGTTCAGGGGCGTGCGCAACTCGTGACTCATATTGGCGAGGAAGGCGGTCTTGGAGGCATTGGCTGTCTCGGCTTCGAAGCGCTTGCGCAAGGCATCATCGCGCGTTTCTTCGAGCTCGCGTGCCAAATCCTCGACCTGGAAGCGCAGCCGTGAATCTTCGTCGAGCCGGTGCATCAAGCGCCGTCCGTCGACCAAGAGCTGGGCGCCAAAGGCGGGCAGGAAAATCGCGATGCCGTAATCGATCACGCTTTCGCCGATGGCAAAACGCAACGAGGCCATAAGGGTCAATGGCAGGATCGACGCCAGGAACATGTCCATGTGGCTCGAGCGGCTGACGACCAGCATGGCAAGGCACGCCGCCGTCACACCGGCCAGATAGACGTGATTGAGGGTAGAGGCCGGATCCCACAACAGCCAGGGTGTTAGACCCCAAGCCGCGCTGATGATTGCCTGCATAAAAACGATGCGCGAGAACCACGGGCGAGTGCGTTCGTATTCGTTGCTGTCGGAGGTGTCGTATTGGTAGATCGACACCACGCTTGCGGACAAAATCATCGTCGCCGAAACAATCACCGGCACGAAAACCGCAACGTTAAAACTAGCGTGGCCGAAGGCACCGAAGCTGTCTGAGCCGAGCCAAGCAATAGCGAGGGCCCAGAAGGGTGACGACAATCGAGTCGAGCGGACAGTCTGTGAAGTCAGGTCCAGCTGGGCCTTCAGTACACGAACATCTGTGCTTCGCTGATTGCGCAGCCGATTGAATAATTCCACGGGATTCCCCTTTTGCCCGGGTACCGAGGAATTGGATGCTAGAGACTGACGGTTAATATTCACTGAGAAATTTTCATTTCTATTGTGCCGCCGAAATTAGCGCTTGCTTAATGCTCACTAATGGGAAGTAAACAAAAACACTGGTACCAAAGCCTTCGCGGCTCTCTATCCAGGCCTTGCCGTCATGCAAACGGGCCAGCCCTTGCACCAAGGCCAGTCCCAAGCCGGTGCCGCCATGGTGATGATCGAAACGATTGTCGACCTGGCTAAAGGGCTGGAATAACAAGGCAAGCTTGTTCGCGGGAATGCCGGGGCCTGTATCGGTCACTGACAAAACGATGCCGCCCGCTTCGCCTTCGCGGCAGGTCACTTCGATTTCACCGCCTTGGGGCGTGAATTTCACGGCATTCGAGAGCAGGTTGAGTAAGATCTGGCGCACAGCCCGTTCGTCTGCCACCAGATGCGGTAAATCCGGAGCGACGCTGTAGCGCGTCAGCAAATTCTTTTCCTGGCAGCGGATCGCCATGATGCGCTCCACGGCGTCGAAAGCGACCTGCAGATCCAAGGGCCGTGGATCGATTTCCATATGCCCGGCCTCGATCTTGGCGACATCGAGAATCTCGTTGATCAAGGTGAGCAGATGCGTGCCCGAGGAATGAATGTCACCGGCATATTCGGGATAGCGCGGGTTGCTGGCGCCCAAAGCCTCTGTGGCGATGATTTCCGAAAAACCGATGATGGCATTCAGTGGTGTGCGCAGTTCGTGACTCATATTGGCGAGAAAGGTCGTCTTGGACTCGTTGGCGCTTTCGGCTTCTTTGCGCTTTTCCACCGCCTCGTCGCGGGCCGCAGCCAATTCCTTGGAAAGATCTTCATGGCCAAAACGCGCCGTCAGCATCTCGTCGATACGCCGCCGCGCCGCCATGCCACAAAAAATGATGTAACCGAGACAGACCGGCAGAAAGGCCACCAGAATATGCCCGGTCACGCCGCTTGAGATGACGCAACGCAGGAGCAGCGGCAAGATCATGGCGGTGGCGCCGGTCAAAAAGACCGTGCGGGCCGAACAGCGGGTGATCGCCATGCCCCAGGCCGCCATTGTCAGTACGATGGCGACGATGCCGTTGTTGGCACCGTTGCCGTCCACCCACAACGCCCAAGCCACGGCGCCCCAGCACAGGCCAATGACGCCCTGTAACAGGATCAGCTTCTGGCGTACCTCGCGGACGTCGCTGGGCGTGATCACCTTGAAGCGGCGCCACGTGACATAGGCTGCCGCGACACCGAAGAGTTGAACGCCCACCGCAGCCGCCATATGGCCCAGTGGAACGACGCCGAATTCGCTTCGCCCCAGATACAGGGCAGCGCTCGCCACCACGACCGCTATCGGATTACAGATGACCGTAACCAGCAGCGTGTCGAGGATGATCTGCAGGCGCGCGTGACAGAAGCGCAGATCTTCTTTCGGTTGCTCGCTAACAGACATCGGCGCTCGATCGGCACTGGGCTTAAGGCGCCCATTGTGTTGGCGGGAAATCGCCACTAGGTCTAAGGGAAACTCCTTAAGAAGTGCCTGCCTCACCCCACCCCGGCATTGAGCAGGGGCGGTTTTTTCCCTACCTGTGCCCCCCCGAATCGCAGTTGATCTCCGCTATGGCCAAAGACTTATTCGACAATTCCCCCTCCGGCGGTAAGGATTATACCGCCAAAGATATTGAGGTTTTGGAGGGGCTTGAGCCTGTCCGGCGGCGCCCTGGCATGTACATTGGTGGCACCGACATCACCGCCCTGCACCATTTGGCGGCGGAGATTCTCGACAACTCGATGGACGAAGCGGTGGCCGGGTTTGCCAGCCGCATCGAGATCGAACTTGCGCCCGGCAACATTCTCACCGTGCGCGACAATGGCCGCGGCATCCCGGTCGATCCCCACCCCAAATTCAAGAACAAGTCCGCCCTCGAAGTCATCATGACCACCCTGCATGCGGGTGGTAAGTTCGACGGCAAGGTCTATGAGACCTCTGGCGGCCTGCACGGCGTCGGCGCCTCGGTTGTGAACGCTCTGTCGGAATGGATGGAGGTCGAGGTTTTCCGCAACAAGACCGGCCACAAAATGCGCTTCGAGCGCGGCTTGCCCATCGGCAAGCTGAAAGAGACCGGCAACGCCAATCGCCGCGGCACCTTCACCAGCTTCAAGCCCGACTATAAGATTTTCGGCGATGACGTCCGCTTCTCGCCTGCCCGCCTCTACCGTATGGCGAAATCCAAGTCCTATCTCTTCCGTGGTGTGGAGATTCTGTGGAAATGCGATCCCAGCCTGCTCGATGAGCGCACCCCGGCGGAGGACACCTTCCATTTTCCGGGCGGCCTCACCGATTATCTGGTGGGCGAGATTGGCGGCAAAGCTACGGTGACGCCGCGCCTGTTCTTCGGGCGCAGCGAGCAGAACGGCAAAGGCACGGTCGAATGGGCTGTCGCCTGGGTGCCGGAGCTTGAGCCGTTCCTGCAGAGCTATTGCAACACCATCCCCACGCCCGCTGGCGGCACCCATGAGCAAGGCTTGCGCAATGCGCTGACTCGGGGCCTGCGCGCCCATGGCGAGCGCATGAACAATAAGAAGATCGCTGCCATCATGCCTGAGGATGTGATGGAATCGGCGCGCGCCGTGCTGTCGGTCTTCATCCGCGAGCCCGAATTCCAGGGCCAGACCAAGGACAAGCTGTCCTCCGCGGACGCGCAGCGCCTGGTCGAAAACGTGGTGCGCGATCATTTCGATCATTGGCTGGCTGAAGATCCGGCCGCCGCCGACCGCTTGCTCGATTTCGTCATCGATCAAGCCGAAACCCGCATGAAGCGGCGTCAGGAAAAGGAAGTCTCCCGCAAGGCCGCGACGCGCAAGCTGCGCCTGCCTGGCAAGCTGGCGGACTGCACTCGTGACGAAGCCAAAGGCACGGAAATCTTCCTGGTCGAGGGCGACAGCGCCGGTGGCTCGGCCAAACAAGGTCGCGAACGGGCGACGCAAGCCATTCTGCCCTTACGCGGCAAGATCCTGAACGTCGCCAGTGCGGCGGCGGGCAAGCTGGCGCAAAACCAAGAACTGTCAGACCTGATGCAGGCGCTCGGTTGCGGCACCGGGGCCAAATACAAGGAAGACGCGCTGCGCTACGAGCGCGTCATCGTCATGACCGATGCCGACGTCGACGGCGCCCATATCGCCTCGCTGCTGCTCACCTTCTTCTATCGGGAGACGCCGCAGCTGATCAAAAACGGCCACCTCTTCCTGGCCATGCCGCCGCTGTACCGCCTCACCCATGGCAGCAAATCGGTCTATGCCCGCGACGACAAGCATCGCGAAGAGCTGCTCAAGAGCGAATTCAAATCCAATGCCAAAGTGGAAGTCTCGCGCTTCAAAGGTCTGGGCGAGATGATGCCGGCCCAGCTTAAAGAGACCACCATGAAGCCCGGCAGCCGCATCCTGATCCGCGTCGACATCGCCGAAGACGCCAAGCAGACGACCGAGGACATGGTCGAGCGCCTGATGGGCAAGAAACCCGAACTGCGCTTCCAGTTCATTCAGGAAAATGCGCAGTTCGTGAAGGAAGTGGACGTTTAGGCGCTCGCCTCACATTTGATGCACCCCTGCGACGTCTTTTCTCCGCACAAAAGGACGCAGCGGCCCTCCTCGTCCTCAATCTGTCATTTTTTGCCTGCAGACAGCACTGCAAAGCCATTGGGCACAGACTAGCAACGCGTGGAGTTCCGTAATGTCCGACGTATGCGTAAATCACCCGGATTGTGGATTTCTCAAGAAATATTCGAACGACGAAAAGGTTGTCGATTTGGGCTCTGTGAAGCTCTATTGCCGCGGCCCGCGCAAAGGCGCTTGCGAGCGCGAAGTGTATCGCAAGACCCACAATGTCACCCCGCCGGATGACATGATGCCGACCGGCGCACTGGTCGCTTAATTCCTGTAAAGCGGGGGCGCCTTCAGTGCGCCCCTTGCCTCTTCATCCGCACCATCAGCACAATTCCCAGGCAGGCGGCCGTCGACAGGCCCATATGCCAGAGGAAATGGGTGCCGAACGGCACCACCGGGCAGACCACCATATCAATCGAGCGCGCCACGGCTGCACCGATGCCAAAGGCCAGCGCCGAGATCCCGATCAGGGCCGTGTCGCGACCGAACTTCTTCCACGCCCCCGCCACCATGCCGATACCGACCACGGCAACCGTCAGATACATCGGGGCAAAGCGCAGATTGGGCGTGATCGCGGCAAGGCCATGGCCGAAATAGCCGACCCCCGCCATCGCCACCACGGCCATCACCACCATGCCACCGATTCCGGCCGCCCATCCGTAAAGCTGACGGATCCACAGCACCGTCAGCACCAAGAGGAACAGCACGCCCGGGATCCAGTCGAGTTGCAGCGCCCAAAAGGTGCGCAGGCCGTGCCACAGCGCCGAACCGATGCCGACCCAGACCAGCAGGAACAGCAAAACGCCAAGATCTGGCGTCAGGCGCAAACCCGAGCGCTTGATATGGCGATAGGCGAAATAGGCCGCGATCAGGATCGCCGCATTGGTAATGGTGTTCACTGGCTCGTGAATTCCCAGCCACATATGCTGGGTGTCGCAATAGATCGGACCTTGGAATTGGGCAGGCGGCATGAGGCTCTCCAACGCGGCATCGTCTCTATATAGGGGCTGCTTCCGATTTTTCCCAACCGGACCCGCGAAGGACAAGCACTCGCAACAGTGCAGGGCAACGGGTCTATGATAGCGCAAAACCGGGAGAACCCATTATGACCACGAAAGTGCTCTGCCTCGTGACTTTGGCGGCTCTGGCTGGCTCGGTGGCAGCCCAGCCTGCCGGTGACGAGGAAAAACGGCTCATCAACACACTGATGCAGCGCCAGGACGTGATTGCGGTCAACAACGTCGCCACCGCGGAAGGCTTCGTGCCGGACAAGGACCCCAACACCTTGCAGGTTGTGATCCTCACCGATCCCAAGGCCAAGCCCAGCGTCTCGGAAGATGGCGAAGTGGTCTTTCTATCCCCTGACCTGAC
>JARLIR010000159.1 GCA_031291635.1 Rhizomicrobium sp.
CGATAGCCGGGCCAAAGCGGCGATGAAATTGTCCCAAGCCAGCAAACCGGTCAGGCGCGGGAAGACTTCCACGGGTACACCGCAGCGCGCTTCAATCACCCGTGCGGCGGGCTCCATTTGCAAGCCCAGAGCCAAAGTGGCAATGGAGCGGCCCATACGGCGGATGTCCTCGACCTTGGCGCCGCCCATGGTGGTCTGCACCCAGTTATCGGCGACATGACCATCCAGCGAACCAGCGATGTCGGGCAGGATGATCGGGTCTAGTCCGAAGGCTTCCACGGTGTCGCGGATTTCTTCCAAATCCGCAGGCGTCAAATGGCAGCCCGCAAGGATATTGATCTGGCGCAGATTGCGCGCGAAGTCGGGCTCAACCAGTTCTTCGACGGTGGCAGTGACCGCCGCCGCCCAACCATCTTGGAATCCGCCTTTGTAATCCGGCGTCGAAGCATAGATGAGCGCGGTATCTGCCAGTTCGGGATGACGCTGGCGGATCAGTTTCAGGTCACCACAGAGATCTTCGCCGCGTGCTTCGATCAGCCCATTGGAGCAGATGCCGATCACCTTCGGCTGGGCCCGCTTGGTGATATTGAGGATGGCTTCTTCCAGATTGTCCTTTCCACCGAGGATCGTTGTCACCTCATTCATGGCGGTGGTCTGAAAGGGAATGGCTTCGCGGAAATGGCGCACCAGCAAAACCAGTGCGAACGCAGTGCAGCCTTGGGCGGCATGCAACATCGGCAAACAGCCATCCAGCCCCATGAAAGCCGAAGCACCACCGAGTGGCTGGCTGGTCTTCAGCGGATTGACGGTGCAACTCTTGGAGGATTTTACGACCTTCGCCATTTAAGCCTCCCACGGCGCGGGGGTCCGCACCTGCGCAAAGACGGGGTTGGTCAGCTCTTTATGAATTTCCCGCAGCAGCGTGATGGTGCCGTCATAGCCAGCATAGGCGTTGTGGCGTTCCTGATTGCTGTCGAGCCAGGGCGTCATCGCCTTCAACGCTACGAATTGCGTGCGCCCGCCCGAAAGCATGATATCCGCCTCGCGGTTTTTCAGCATGCGATACATGTCGCGTTGCGGCAGGTTGTCGATGGTCTCGCCTTCATCGCCCATCAGCGCGGCGGCGCGTTCTTTGTCTTCTTTGGTGGCTTTGCGGGTGGAGGAACCAATCACGATCATCCCCGCGTAATGCAGCGCCGAAATCATCGACCAGGATTTGACGCCACCGGTATACAGCAGAACCTTTTTGCCCTTCAGATCGGCCAAAATCGGCGCCAGTTCGGTGGCCACGCGGGCTTCTTCCGCGGCAATCAAAGCTTCAGTGCGCGTGATCAGATCAGCCTCGGCGCCTCGCTCCACCAACATTTTGGCAATGGTGCGCAAGGAGGTGCCGGTGGCTTCGACGCCATAAAACGAGCCTTCAAAATAGGGAATGCCCCAGCGCTCTTCCATCTTGCGCGCGACATTGATCAGCGCCTGGCTGCACACCATCATATTGACTTTGGCGCGATGGGCCCTCGTCACGTGATGGTAGCGCGCATCGCCGGTGATGGAGGTGACCAAACGAATGCCGAGGCGCTGGAATAGCGGCGTCACCGTCCACAAATCGCCGGAGACATTATATTCGCCCAGCAGATTGATGTCGGTGGATGTGGTGAACTCGGGTTCTTCGGTGCCGATGACGTATTTCAGCAGCGCCTCGCCCGCCAGCTTGGTGCCGAGGTTTTTCTTGCCAACAAAGCCCGGCGCATTGACGGGGATCACCGGCAAGCCGAAACGCTCGCTGGCGACCTTACAAACCGTTTCGATATCATCGCCGATCATGGCGGTAACGCAGGTTTGATAGACAAAGATGGCGGGCGGGCTGTAGCGGGTGGCGATTTCTTTGATGGCGCGAAACAGCCGCTTCTCGCCGCCATAAATCACGTCCAGCTCACTGATATCGGTGGTAAAGCCGGTGCGGTAAAGCTGGGGGCCAGACGACAGCGCATGCCGACTGTCCCAGCTATTGCCTTCGCAAGCGATGGGCCCATGGACAAGATGGGCCGCATCCGTGATGGGTTGAAGAACGATCTTGGCACCGTCAAAGGCACAGCCGCCCGCCGCGTTACCCGGCGTTAGCGACTTCCCTCCGCAACCCTTCTTGCGTGCCGTATCGTCCTTGTCCCGGTTTTTGGCACAAGCCGGCTCGTCGAACAGGTCGTGCTTGGGCTGGGACATCACTAACTCATCGTACGAGGTCGAAAGAAATGCCCGTCTTGGATGTTTGCGCATCCAGAACATCGAGAATCTTGTCGAGCACCGTCACCAAAACCCGCAAGCTGCCCTGGTAACCCCAGGTCGGGAAACGGTGGTGGTGATGACGGTCAAAGATCGGGAAGGTCAGGCGGATCAGCGGGATGCCCAGATCGCGCTCTAAATATTTGCCGTAAGACGAACCGATGAGAAAATCGGAAGGTTCCGTCGCCAAAAGCGAGCGCATCGCCCACAAATCCTTGCCCGCCCACACCTGCGCCTTGGCGCCATAAGGACTGGTGGCGAGCAGCGCCTTCATCTCGGCTTCCCATTCCTTGCCGCCATTGGTGGCAAGCAGATGAACCGGTTCGCCGCCCGTCTCGAGCAAGAACTGCGTCATGCCATAGACGAAATCAGGATCACCGAAGATCGAATAGCTTTTGCCATGCAGCCAGTTGGAAGAATCTGCCATGGCATCGACCAAACGCCCGCGCTCCTTTTCCAAGGAGGCCGGAATCGGCTTGCCCGTCAGCTCGCTGATTTTCATCAGCAGGTCGTCAGTGGCTTTCAGCCCCATCGGGTAATGGAATGAGGCTGTGGGCTGCCCCGTCGCGCTGATAAAATCCAGGGCTTTATCGCTGCAGTATTTCTGCATCGAGATCGTGCCCTTGGCGTTGATGGCTTCTTCTACCTGTTCGATAGTGGTGCCGCCGTCGAACATGCGATATTCGCCATCGGTGGGGGTGTCGAACTGGTCAGAGACATCGGAAATGATGGTGAGATCAACACCGAACTCACCGAAGATGCGCTTCAACTCGCGATTGTTGCCAACCGCAAAGCCGTCAAAGCCCGGAATGATATTGATCTTTTCTGTGACCTCGCCGCGCGTCTTGCCGTCCCAGAAATTGACCAGCACGCCTTTTACCAGAACATCATAGCCGTTGACGTGGCTACCGACGAAGGACGGCGTATTGGCTTTGACGATCGGAAAGTCTTGCGGGATCGCGCCCTTCAACCGCGCGTTCTGAACATAAGCGGTCAGATCGTCGCCGATCACTTCGGCGATACAGGTCGTCGAAATGGCGATCATCTTCGGCTTATAGACCGTGTAGGCGTTCTGCAGACCTTCGATCAGATTGTTCATGCCGCCGAACACGGCCGCATCTTCCGTCATCGAGGTCGAGACGGCGGCGCAAGGCTCTTTGAAATGGCGCGCCAGGTGCGAACGAAAATAGGCGGTGCAACCTTGGCTGCCGTGATTGAAAGCCAAGGTCTTTTCAAAACCAACCGAGGCGAACAAGGCGCCAAGCGGTTGGCAGGCTTTGGCCGGATTGACCGTGAGGGCTTCGCGCGCCAGATTTTTTTCGCGATATTCCCAGGTGTTGATATAGGCCGATTGCTTGGCAATCTCTTCCAGGCTGGAGCCGCATTCGAACTGCTTCTTGCGTTCGAACAACTCCTGATATTCCGGCTCGTTGAAAAGCTGAGAATGGTCCAAAATCTTTTCGACTGTCTGTGGCATGGTCTACTCCTTGCCCCACGGCGCTTTGTGCATTTTCCAAACCGGATTGTTCACAGCCAAATCCATGTCACGGGCAAAGATGGCGAAGCCGTCATAGCCGTGATAGGGGCCGGAATAATCCCAGGAATGCATTTGGCGGAAGGGGACGCCCATCTTCTGGGTGCCGTATTTTTCTTTGATGCCCGAGCCGACGAGATCGGGGCGCAGCGCTTTGACAAAATGCTCCAGCTCGAATTCGGAGGCGTCGTCGTACACCAGCGTGCCGTCTTTGATGTACTCTGTGGTGCGCTGATAATCGTCGCTATGGGCAAATTCGTAGCCGGTTGCCGTCACGTCCATGCCAATGTCACCGTAAGCATCAGAGACGTGGCGCGGACGCAAACCGCCGACATAGAGCATGATCTTTTTGCCCTCGAGGCGCGGCTTGTATTTCGCCAGAATGCCGTCCACCAGAGGTTTGTATTTGGCGATGACCCGCTCGGCGCCCGCCTGAATCGTCTCGTCGAACAAAGCGGCAATGGCGCGCAGCGACTTGGCAATCTGCGACGGCCCGAAGAAGTTATATTCGATCCATGGAATACCGTATTTCTCTTCCATGTGGCGGCAGATGTAGTTCATCGAGCGATAGCAGTGGATCAGGTTGAGTTTGGCGCGGGGACCATTCTCGATTTCGCCCACCGAACCATCGCCGGACCATTGACCGATAACGCGCAGGCCCATTTCTTCGAGCAAGATACGGCTCGACCAGGCGTCACCACCGATGTTGTAATCGCCGACGATGAGCACGTCGTAAGGCGTCGAAACCCAGGTCTCGGGCGCCGGCGGCGCTTTGTCGACGATATAGTCGCGCATGACGTCGTTGGCGATGTGGTGACCGAGCGATTGCGACACGCCGCGGAAGCCTTCGCAACGCACCGGCGCGATCACTTTGCCGATTTCTTTGGTTTTCTTCTTCGCCACCGCTTCGATATCGTCGCCGATGAGGCCCACCGGGCACTCGCTCATCACCGAGATACCCTTGTTGAGCGGGAAGATGGCCTCGATCTCGTCCACCACCTTGGCGAGCTTCTTGTCACCGCCGAAGACGATATCCTTTTCCTGGAAATCGCTGGTGACCTGCATGGTCACCCAACTGGTGACACCCGTCACGCCGTCGCTGACATAGTTGCGGCGCTGCGCCCAGGAGTATTGGCCGCAACCGACCGGGCCGTGGCTGATATGGACCATATCCTTGATCGGTCCCCAGACTACGCCCTTGGCGCCGGCATAAGCGCAACCGCGAACCGTCATCACGCCCGGGATGGACTTGATGTTGGATTTGACGCCGCAATCGGAAGCGCCTTCCTCGTAAACGTTGATGTGTTTGGCGCGCTTCTTGGCCGTCTTTTCGGGATATTCGGACAAGACGTCGGCAACAAGCTGCTTACGCGCAGCCTTGGATTCTGCGTCCATTGTAATCTCCTGGTGGGCGCTTCACTTACGCAACAACAGCCGCTTTGGCTTTGCCGACGATATTTTCGTCTTCCGGTGTCATGATGCCGAATTCCATCAGCATCTCTTCCAGCTCTTCCATGGTGATCGGGGTCGGAATGGTGCCTTTGCCGCCATTGGCATGGATCTTTTGGGCGAGCTGACGATATTCTTCGGCCTGCTTGGACTCCGGATCGTATTCCAGCACCGTCATGCGGCGCAGCTCGGCGTGTTGCACGATGTTGTCGCGCGGCACAAAGTGAATGAGCTTGGAATTGAGGCGCGCGGAGAGCGCTTCAGCCAGATCCAATTCCTTGTCGGTCATACGCGAGTTACAGATCAACCCACCGAGACGCACGCCGCCGGACGAGGCATATTTCAGAATGCCCTTGGCGATGTTGTTGGCGGCATAAAGCGCCATCATTTCGCCGGACATTACGATGTAAATTTCTTGCGCCTTGTTTTCGCGAATTGGCATGGCGAAACCGCCGCACACCACGTCGCCCAGCACGTCGTAGGAGACGTAGTCCACGCCTTCATAGGCGCCGTTTTCTTCGAGGAAGTTGATCGCGGTGATAACGCCGCGGCCAGCACAACCGACGCCCGGCTCCGGACCGCCCGATTCCACGCAACGGATATCGCGGTAGCCACTCTTCAAGACATCGGCCAATTCCAGATCTTCAACGCTGCCGGCTTCCGCCGCCAATGACAACACGCTGTTCTGGGCCTTGGCGTGCAGGATCAGGCGCGTGGAGTCCGCCTTGGGATCACAGCCAACGATCAAGATTTTCTGGCCCATCTCGGCGAGGGCCGCCAAAGTATTCTGACTGGTGGTGGATTTGCCGATACCGCCTTTGCCGTAAAACGCTATCTGTCGCAACGGTGCCATGTGGAACTCCTTCAGTGTCGATTTCGTCTCGAACCTGAAGCAGATGGAGCAATCGCCGTGCCAACTCTGGGAGCTGCGGCATTGGTGACCAAATTGGCGGAATTGCGCGGCTTGGCACGACACGCCTCCACACCAGCCCAAAGGCTTTGTCGCGAACCCGACAATACAAACACGCGCCATCCGACAATTCGGTGTCGTGTCGCCTATTCGTGTCGTGTCGGGCTCATCGGGCGCGGTGAAATCCTGGAAAATCTGGCGAATACAGTCTGGCACGCGGGATGCATTTAACCACGGCGAGACCGCCGAGGCCTTCTACATGACCGACTCCAATATCGTGCCCTTGTCCAGCATCACCCGCGTTGATCCGGCCAAGCCGCGCCTCAGCGGTTGTTCTGCCAAGAGTAATGGTAAGGCGACGTCGTGCGGCAGTTCGGCCGGGCAAGACGATCTGCCAGAGGCCGTCTGGAATAAGATCCAAGACCATCCCTGCTATAGCGAAGATGCACACCATTACTTCGCGCGCATGCATGTGGCGGTGGCGCCCGCCTGCAACATTCAATGCAACTACTGCAACCGCAAATATGATTGCTCGAATGAAAGCCGCCCAGGCGTGGTCAGCGAAAAGCTGTCTGCAGAACAGGCCGCGCTAAAGGTGATGGCAGTGGCCGCAGAAGTGCCGCAGCTTTCGGTGGTCGGCATTGCCGGGCCGGGCGATGCGCTGGCCAATGCGCCCAAGACTTTCCACACCTTCGACCTCATTCATGCCGCCCTGCCCCATGTGAAGCTGTGCCTGTCGACAAATGGTCTGGCGCTGCCCGATCATGTTGAGCAGATCGCGGCGATGGGCATCGATCACGTCACCATCACCATCAATATGGTGGACCCGGAAATCGGCGCGCAGATCTACCCCTGGATCTTCTTCCGCCATAAACGCTGGGAAGGCTTGGAAGCTGCGCAAATCCTGCACGAACGCCAGATGGAAGGGCTCGAGGCGCTGACCGCCAAAGGCATTCTGGTCAAGGTCAATTCGGTTCTGATCCCTGGCATCAACGACCAGCACCTGGTCGAGGTGAACAAAGCGGTGCGTTCGCGCGGCGCCTTCCTGCACAATGTCATGCCGCTGATCTCCGACCCGGCGCACGGCACCCATTTCGGCCTTACCGGCCAACGCGGGCCGACACCCAATGAACTGCGCGCCGTGCAAGACAGCCTCGGCGGCGACGCCAAGCTAATGCGGCATTGCCGCCAATGCCGCGCTGACGCGGTGGGCTTGCTGGGCGAGGATCGCGGCGCCGAATTCAGCCTCGACAAGCTGACGGAAGCCAAACCTTACGATCCCAAGAAGCGGGAAATGTATCTGGAAGTGGTCGAGCGCGAACGCGGCGACCGGCAAAAGGCGAAAGAAATGGCGCAGATGCCAGAAAAAATCGAGGAAACGCCCGTGCTGGTTGCCATCGCGACCAAGGGTGGCGGCCGCATCAACCAGCATTTTGGCCACGCCACCGAGTTTCAGATCTTTGAGGTCACCTCGGCGGGCGCCAAATTCATCTCCCATCGCCGCACCGACAAATATTGCGTCGGCGGCACCGACAATAGCGACGCCATGGCCACCACCATAGCGGCGCTGGAAGGCGTCGCCGCCGTGCTCTGCGCCAAGATCGGCGACAAGCCCAAGCAACGGTTGGCCGATATGGGCATCATCGCCAGCGATCAATACGCCTTCGAATATATCGAAGCTTCCGCCATCACCTGGTACGCGACCCGCAATGCTTGCGACGTCGCCGCCAGCGCCTAACCTGAGGAACAGACATGGCATACAAAATAGTTGAAAAGAATTGCACCGGCTGCGGCGCTTGCGAATTTGAATGCCCCAACAAGGCGATCAAAGAAAAAGGTGCCGCCTTCGTGATTGATCCCAAGAAATGCACGGAATGCGCCGGCTTCTTTGACACCCCGCAATGCGTCGCCGCATGCCCGGTGCCCAAGACCGTTGTTATGGCATTCTGATGAAGGGCGACGGCGAAATCGTGGAGCTCGCGTCTGCGCCAGTCTTTGCGGCCGGTGATAAGGTGCGGGCGAAAACCCTGATCCGCAACGACGGCGGCTATATGGGTAAGCGTGTCGGTGACCTTCTGATCGAAGCGGGCGAGACCGGCTATGTCCGCGGCGTCGGCACGTTTTTGCAGCGCTACTATATTTATGAAGTGGACTTCTTGGAGAAGTGTATCGTCGTTGGCATGCGCGCC